>CADBOC010000283.1 GCA_902796175.1 Oscillospiraceae bacterium
ATAACGCAGCGCCGCGCGGGATCAGAAACTGAATGCTTTTGCAGAAAATCTTCAAAAAAGAGAAAAGGATGCGATCACCGTGCGCGCTGCGTTCAAAACACTCCCCGCGCTGCTTCTTGCCGCTGTGCTTTTTCTTTGCGCGGCATGCTCCTTCGGCGACCTCTATGAAAAAGAGAACGCGGGCGTTTCCGGCGCGGCGAAGAGCGGACCGGCAGAAGAGGAACGCTACGGATCGACCGTTCCGCCGGCGACGGAGAGCGCCCTGACGGCAAGCGCGTCAAAATCAGCGACCGCTCCCAAAACGACCGCCGCTCCCAAAACAGCCGCCTCAGAGGGAACGGCAGACGCCGGCAAATACAGCTCGCATTTCGCGCTGCGGAGAAAAAACGCAGGCTCGTGCGGCGCTTTTACCGGAAGCCAGTATATCATCCTGATCTTCGTTTCCACGCCCGAACACCCCTGGACCCCGGAACAGAAGGAAGCGGTGAACAGCGTGAGCCGCTCATCCATCCGGCTCATGGAGCAGGAGGCAAAGGAATACAACGCGGACCTGCGCCTGAAATTCGGCGGTATCGACTATTCGATCCCGTTTGAATATGAGTATAACAATAACGCCGAGCTGAAATGGTACCGGTATATTCTGGACCGGTTCTATCACGTCGAAAGCATCACGGAGGTCTACGATCACTACAGAGAAAGCCTTAAGGTGGATAACGCGCCGATCATCTTTCTGTTCAACAGCTGGGATACCAGCCGCGCCTGGAGCTGCAGCGCGAACAACCCGGATTGGAAGGAGGAGTTCTGCGTCATCTTCTGCGATACGGATATGCACGACAACTATCTGACGCACGAGCTGCTGCACCTGTACGGCGCGATCGATCTATACGACTATCACAGCGAGGGCGTTCAGGCGGTCGCCGAACAGCTCTTCCCCGACAGCGATATGATGTACCCCTCGCATGAGATCGATCCGCTCACCGCGTATCTGGTAGGGTGGACCGACGTTCTGACGCCGAAGGCCGAGTCGTTTTTGCGGCAGACGGACGGGCTGCGGTAAGCCGCGTCCCCGAAAAAGCGGCCGCGCAAAAGACGCCTGCCGGAAAAACGGAGCCCAAACCGGCGATCGGTCCGGATACGCGAAGGCCGCTGAAAAGCAGACCGGCCGCTTATTCCGTCTCGCGCTGCTCCGTAAACAGAAGGCCCCCGTTTTCCGGCAGTGGAAAACGGGGGCTTGTTCGCTCTTTTATTTTCTGCGCGGGATCAGGGCTCTGCCGCAGTACTGGCAGGTGCCGTCCTCGTTCGGGTAGGCGGTCGCGGCGCAGCCGGGGCAGGTTATGGGGTACCTGACGGGCTCATAGTTCGCGGGCTGTACAGGCGCGGCGGGCGTCGCCGTTGGGGTGCGGCTGGCGGCGGCCTGCCGATCCGCCTTTTCTTTTTTCACGATCACGGCGATAACCGCGGCGATCGGAAGAAAAATCAGCGGCAGAAACGCGAAGAGATCCTCGATCACTTCCTGATCGTTCCGGCCGTAGATCTGCTCCTGCAGAAAGCGTTCGGCTTCGGCCTCGCCCGCTTCGTCGCCCAGCACATAGTAGTAACCGGTCTCGCCGTTCCCAACGTAGCCGTGGTACGTTTCGTCCGATTCGACGAGGAGCGAGCGCTGCAGCCAGAGCGCGTCGGCGACGATCTCGCCGGGGGTCATCCATTCATCCGTGATGCCGGTCAGCTCCGCCTGCAGACGGCGGCAGGCGTCTTCGTCCATCCGGTCGGCGGCGGCCTCATTCGCGATGCAGCGGGCCCAAACGAAGCCGCCGTCCCGCCAGAGAGCGGTCAGCACAAAGGCGGGAGCGTCGCCCAGCATCGAAAGCTGCGTCTCACAGAAGGCGCTCGGCGCCTCGGCGTCGGGATCCGTCTCTCCGTCGATCGACTCGGTAAGATATACGAAGGGGCGTATCCCGGTTTCGGCTTCAAAATCCGCGACCGCGGCCTGAAGGATATCGGCCCCGGTCTCCTCATCGGAACCGTAAATGTTCACGACCGCGTCGCCCAAGGAGGAGAATACAGACGAGGCGGCGGCGACGGGGACCGCGCCGCCCATCGAAAACAGCAGCGCGGTCAGGGCCGCGAGAACGGTAAAAACACCGTTTCTGAAAAAACGCACGGTCATTTCGGATCGTTTCCTTTCTTTATTTTTCAAAGCTTATCATATCACACGAAAAATATATTTGTCAACGATCCTGTCAGATCTGTAAACCCTGCCCGTAGCGCTTACCCGGGAAGAGGTTACCCGTAAACCTCTTCTTTGCGTCTGA
>CADBOC010000284.1 GCA_902796175.1 Oscillospiraceae bacterium
ACAGGGGAGGAGCCGTGTACCAGACCGGTACGCACGGTTCTGTGGGAGGTCGGCTGCTCAACTAATGAGCAGCCTCCTACCCGATTACGTTTTAGCGAATGGTGACGACGGTGTCGCCCTTTACGGCGTCGATGTTGAAGTTCGCGATATAGACCGTATTGCCAGTCTCGGGATCGCGCTTGCCGACCCAGTTGGTGGTGAAGGAGCCGTCTTCGTTGCCGGGCGCCCATGTGACGTGCACGTCCTGATACGGATCATGCTTCACGACCTGCAGGGTAACGCCGGAGCCGCTCATCACAAGGCAGCTGCCGTCCTCCTGCAGCTCGCCGCCGGAAAGGAAGGTGTAGCCCACGTTCGCGGCTTCGTTATTCACGCTGACGGTATACTCGTTGGTCATATCGTCCAGGAACTGGACCTTCACGCCGAGGAAGTCGAGGATCTTGCGAAGGATGCGCAGGATCATCGTGAGAACGGTCGACTTCTTTTCTTCCCGCACGCCCGTTACGACGATGCGGCAGTCGGAGCGCACGTTTTTGATCGTGTAAAGACGGCAGCCGTCTTCGTCGATGCCGGTAGAGGTGAGCAGGCTGTCGGGGTTCAGGATGTTGTTCAGAACGTCGAAATCGGTCTCAAAGTCGCCGATGCTGCCGTCCTGCACCACGCCCACCTTCATGGAAGAAGCGGAGTAGCCGTTCTTGATCTTGACGCGGAAGCTGAAATCGCCGCCGTAGGGAGCCGCTTTGTAGCTCTCACCCTTCAGGGGCTTTACCGCGTAGCCTTCGCCGTTGGCCATCTTGATGTTGAAAAGGGTCTTCTGCAGGCCACTGAGCCCGGATTCATCCTTCTCCACCACGCGCACGGTGAGATTGCGGTCCACCGTTACGCGGTACAGGCCGTCGGGGCTGGGATCCAGCTTCGTTTTGTTAACCAGAACGGTCGCGCTGGCGGCGTTGTATTCGGGGCTCGTCACCAGAGCGAAGACGAGGGTGTCGCCGCTGTTCATCGTTTCGGTCTCGGCGAACTCCTCGGGGGAGTAGCGCTCCGGCGGTACCTTATCCCAGTAGGATTCATAGATGTCGTCGAGCGTCATGTAGCGGTTCGAGTAGAATACGAAGATGCCGTTCGGGTCTTCCACGAACTTGACCGCGCCGTTTTCGACCTTCGCGAAGCAGTAGCCGCCCGCGTATTCCGCGCTCGGCTGCACGAACTTAACGGTAAAGCCCGCGGCGAACGCCGGCGCAAGCAGCAGCGCCGCCATGATCACGGAAAGGGTAATGCTGAGAACTTTTTTCATATCGGTTCCTCCGTTTCAGATTTCGGTCATAATACCCTGACCTTATTATAACCGCCGCGGGGGAGCTTGTCAATTGTTTTATCCGTTTTTTCTGTGTCTTGCGGCGTTCAGAGAGACGGCCATTACGATAGACGCGCAGGCTCAACTCTGCATACCGCTTCGCCGTTTTCGGCGTCCAGCACCAGCGTATCCCCTACGCCGGCTTTACCGGCGAGAATGGTTCTGGCGAGCAGGGTCTCGGCTGCGGACTGCAGATATCTGCGCAGCGGACGCGCGCCGTACTGCGGGTCGAAGCCGCGGTCGATGAACAGCTCCTTCGCCGCGGGCGTTACGGTAAGCTTCAGGCTCTGCGCGGCAAGGCGGTCGGAAAGGTGCGCCGTTAAGATATCGATGATGCCGGTGAGATCCGCCTTGGTCAGCGGACGGAAGAGCACGGTCTCGTCGAGGCGGTTCAGGAATTCGGGGCGGAAGGCCCGGTGCAGCTCCGCCAGCACGGCCCCTTTTGCTTCGTCTGTGATATTGCCGTCGGCGTCGATGCCCTCGAGCAGATACGGGCTGCCGAGGTTTGAGGTGAGGATGATGACGGTGTTTTTGAAGTCCACCGTTCTGCCCTGGGAATCGGTGACGCGGCCGTCGTCCAGGATCTGCAGCAGAATGTTGAACACGTCCGGGTGCGCTTTTTCGATCTCGTCGAAAAGCACGACGGAATAGGGCTTTCTGCGTACCGCCTCGGTGAGCTGACCGCCCTCGTCGTAGCCGACGTATCCGGGGGGCGCTCCGATCAGACGGGAGACGGAGAACTTCTCCATGTACTCCGTCATGTCGATGCGCACGATGTTGTGTTCATCGTCAAAGAGGCATTGGGCCAGGCTCTTGGCAAGCTCGGTCTTGCCCACGCCCGTGGGGCCGAGGAAGAGGAAAGAGCCGATGGGGCGGTTGGGGTCGGCGATGCCGGCGCGGGAGCGGAGAATGGCCTCCGTCACCTTCTGCACGGCCTCGTCCTGCCCGACCACGCGCTCATGGAGCTGATCGTCCAGGTGGAGGATCTTCTCGCGCTCGCTCTCCATGAGCTTGGAAACCGGGATGCCCGTCCACTTGGCAACGATGCCGGAGATATCGTCCTCGGTGACACTGTCGTTGACCAG
>CADBOC010000285.1 GCA_902796175.1 Oscillospiraceae bacterium
CACGCCTGAGCCCGAAGGGCAAAATCGGCGGGCGTTACAATCTTTTTATTTGACAGGAAACGAGAAGTTTCCTGTCAAATAAAAAAACATGCTCCGTTTCTCTGTTAATGACAAGAATACGGATGAATTTTTGTGCAGAATATATGAATCTGCGAAAAAGTGCGTCAGAGTACATCGCACGGGACTCTGAAAACTTGAAAATACAGATTGCTTCATGTATAATTGCAATGTCTATATCTTTGTGGGAGGGAGGCGCACGAATGAGCGGTCCCCGGCTGTCTTCGGGAAAAATAAAAAAGACCTCACTGAAGAGATCTTTTCAATGCACAAACGATGTGCGCCGGACGGACCGGTGATGTGAGTAAACTTTTATTTGAACGCGCAATGTAATTTGATAGGGTAAATCAAACTGCATTGTCAGTATAACCGAAAGAAAGGAGTTTGTCAATATGAAAAACCAAAAAAAATATTTTCTCGGTTTGGACGTCGGTACGGATTCGGTAGGCTATGCCGCCGCGGCAGAGGATTACAGCCTCCTGAAGGTCCATGGCAAACCCGCGTGGGGCGTTACGGTTTTTGACGAAGCGGCAACAAGCGCTGAACGCAGGTCTTTCCGCACGGCCCGCAGGCGGCTGGACCGCCGGCAGCAGCGCGTGCTCTTCGTGCAGGAGCTTTTTTCAGATGAGATCGCGAAGACCGATCCCCGGTTTTTTATCCGCCAGCAGGAGAGCTACCGTTTTCGCAGCGAGACAGATGATCCGCATACGCTGTTCTGCGACCCCGATTTTACGGATAAAGAGTATTATACTGCGTATCCTACTGTCCATCACCTGATCGCGGACCTGATGAACGATCCCGCGCCGCACGACGTTCGGCTTGTGTATCTCGCCTGCGCGTGGCTGGTCGCGCACCGAGGGCATTTTCTGAGCAGCGTCGGCGAAGAGAATCTGGAGCAGCTCAAGGATCTTTCAAGCGCTTATAACGCGTTTCTGGCGTATTTTGACGAACAGGACGTTCCTCGCCCGTGGGAATGCGCCGATGCGGTGGAGGTAGGAAAGATCCTGAAAGCAAAGATATCGATCTCCGCGAAAAAGAAGGATCTGACCGCGTTGCTGTTCGCAGGCAAAAAACCGCCGAAGGACGACTACCCTTATAACCGCGAAAAGCTGATCGCGTTGCTTTGCGGCGGCAGCGTCGCCGTAAAGGATCTGTTCGGCAAAGAGGAATACGCTGAAACGGACCCCAAAAGTCTCACGCTCGGTATGGAGGAAGAGAAGTTCGAGCAGCTTGCCGGGCAGATCGGGGAGGATTTTGAGCTGATCACACGCATGCGCGCGATTTTTGACTGGGCGATCCTCAACGATATCCTCGGCGATCAGAAGACGGTTTCCGAAGCGAAGGTGCGCGTGTATGAGCAGCACAAGCAGGATCTTGCCTTTTTGAAGGCGTTGATCCGTCGACATAAGCCGCAGCTTTACGGCGAAGTATTCCGCGTTCAGAACGGCAAAAAGAGCAATTATCCCGCTTATTCCGGGCACGCGGACGCGCGGCAGCGTGAGCGCCTGAAGAAGAAGGGCAAAGAGGATTTTTCAAAGGAGCTGCTGAAAACCGTTAAGGATATCGAACCGGCTCCGGAAGAAGCTGAGGCTTTTGCCGATATGCTGCGGCGGCTGGAACTGCGTACCTTTTTGCCCAAACAGCGTGATCCCGATAACCGCGTAATCCCGTACCAGCTCTATCTCTATGAAATGAAGCGGCTGCTGAACAACGCCGCCGCCTATCTGCCGTTTCTGAGCGCGGCGGATGAAGAGGGCATGACCGTTCTTCAGAAGCTGCTGAGCGTTTTCACCTTCCGCGTGCCGTATTATGTGGGGCCGCTGAACCCCTACTGCGCGCCCGGGGTTAAAGAGAACCGCAGACCGTGGATCGTGCGGCGCGGGAACGATCCGATCCGTCCGTGGAATTTTGATCGGATTGTGGACAAAGACGCCAGCGAAGAACTGTTCATCCGGCGCATGACGAATACCTGTACCTATATCCCGGGGGAGCCAGTGCTGCCCAGAGAATCGCTGCTGTATCACCGTTTTACAGTGCTCAACGAGATCAACAATCTGCGCGTCAACGGCGAACGGATCTCTGTGGAGCTCAAGCAGCGCATCTATAACGAGCTGTTTATGCGCAAGAAAAAGGTGACGGTAAAAGCGCTGAAGGAGTATCTGATCCGTGAGAACGTGATCGAAAAGGGGCAGGAGGAGAGCGTCTCCGGGATCGATATCACGATCAAATCCGATCTTACGCCCCAGATCGCCTTTCGGTCGCTGTTTGAGCGCGGAATGCTGACCGAGGCGGATGCGGAGCGGATCATCGAACGCTCTGCTTATATGGAGGACCGGCAGCGCTTTTCAAAGTGGCTTGCGGTGAATTACCCGGCGCTCCCGCCCGAAGACCGTAAATACCTCTGCGGGCAGCGCTGGAAGGATTTCGGGCGGCTCTCCGCGCGTTTCCTCAATGAGCTGACCGGCACGGATGAGAACGGCGAGGTTTTTACGATCCTTTCCGCATTGTGGAATACGCAGTGTAATCTGATGGAGCTGCTCAGCGACCGTTTTACCTTTGGCAGAGAGCTGCAGGCGCTTCAGCGCGAGTATTACGCCGAGCACGCCGTTACCCTTGACGACCGTATGGATGAGCTGCGGCTCTCCGTTCCTGTGCGCCGCTGTGTTTACCGTACGCTTGCCGTGGTGCGCGATGTGGAAAAGGCCTTCGGCGAACCCGCGAAGATCTTCATCGAGATGCCGCGCGGTTCAAAGCCGGAGCAAAAGAACCGCCGTACCCAGTCCCGCCGGGAGCAGATCCTGACCCTGTATGAAAAATGCCGGGATGAGGACGTTCGCCACCTGCGCGCCCAGCTCGATTCCCTCGGCGCGGCGGCGGATTCCAGACTGCAGGGCGACAAGCTTTTCCTCTATTTTATGCAGCTCGGTAAATGCGTTTATACGGGCAAGGCGATCGATATCACGAAGCTCGGCTCGGGGGATTACAACATCGAGCATATCTGGCCACAGAGTTATGTGAAGGACGACAGCATCCTCAACAATCTGGTGCTTGTCGATTCCGTGGCGAACGGCAACAAGAGCAACGCCTACCCTGTGCCGGAGGAGACCCGCAAAAAGATGGGCGCGTACTGGCATATGCTGAAAGAGCTCGGTATGATTACGGAGGAAAAGTTCCGCCGTCTGACCCGATCCACCCCCTTCAGCGCGGAGGAAAAGATCGATTTTGTCAACCGGCAGTTGACGGAGACCGCGCAGGCGGGCAAGGCTCTGGCTGAGATCCTGAAGGTACGCTGCCCGAACGCCGAGATCGTTTACTGCAAGGCGGGGCTTGTCACCGAATTCCGGCATACGTTCGGGATCTGGAAAAGCCGTATCTTCAACGATCTGCACCATGCGGTGGACGCCTATCTCAATATCGTGACCGGCAACGTGTATTCTTCACGCTTTACAAAACGCTTTTTTGATCCGAACCGGGAATACAGCGTCAAAATGAATACCCTGTTTACGCATCCCGTTATGTGCGGCGATACCTGTGTGTGGGAGGGTGCGCCCGCTCTCGAACGCGTTAAGGCGCAGGCGCTCAGACAGGACGCGCATTTTACGAAGTTCGCGTTTATCAAACGGGGCGGTTTCTTTGACCAGCAGCCTGTCGCCGCCGCGGAAGGGTTGATCCCGCTGAAGAAGGGGCGAGATACGGCGGTTTACGGCGGGTATAACAGCGCAAAGGTTTCATTTTTTATACCAGTCCATTACGTTGCGGGTAAAAAGGAGGATACGCTGATCACGACCGTGCTGAACCTGCAGGCGGACCGCGTATTGGCCGACCCCGAATTTGCACGGACGTATCTGAAAGAGCGTGTGGAGACGATCCTTGGTAAGTCGGTCGATTCTATCTCTCTTCCGATGGGGTTGAGACCTTGGAGGGTGAATACAATGCTTTCGCTGGATGGGTTCCGGGTTTGTATTGCAGGGAGCAGTAGCGGAGGCAGATCCCTGATCGCACAAACGGTAACCCAATTCAAGGCAGAATCAAAATGGGTTTACTACCTGAAAAAAGTAGAGAGCTTAGTTGAAAAACTACAGCTAAATCCGAATTATGTGTTTGATGCGGCTTATGACCAAATATCTTTAGAATTGAATATTCAACTCTATGATTTTTATATCGAAAAACTTCAAAACAGTATCTTTAATAAAAGAGTCGCAAATCCGATTGAGACGATTGTTAAGGGGCGGGAATTGTTTCTTGCACTTTCCTTGCCGGAGCAATGCCGTGTTTTGTTGAATGTTCAAACTGTGTTTGGCAGATTATCAAGTGGTTGTGATCTTACTGCTGTAGGGGGGACAGGAAGAGCTGCAGCTACTGTGGGATTCAGCGCAAACGTATCAAACTGGAAAAAGCGATATCGTGACGTTCGTTTGATCGACGCTTCCCCTGCGGGCCTTTGGGAAAAACGCAGCGAGAACCTGCTGGAGCTGCTGTGAGCTGGCGTACCGTGATCGTCTCGCAGCAGGCGAAGCTGGATTATAAAATGGGATATATGGTGGTACGCGGCGAGGAGACCCGCCGCGTGCTCATCGATGAGATCGCCATTTTGCTGCTTGAAAACCCCGCCGTAGCCCTCACCGGCTGCCTGATCGAGAAACTGGTGGAGAAAAAGGTGCGGGTGATCTTCTGTGATTCCACCCGCTCCCCGACGGCGGAGCTTACGCCCTACCGGGGCAGCCACGATTCCAGCGCCAAGCTCCGCGCGCAGGCTGTGTGGGACGCGGAGACCAAGGCGGCGGTATGGCGCGAGATCGTGGCGGAAAAGATCCGTCAGCAGTACGTATTTCTGCTTTCTCTGAAGAAAACAGAGGAGGCGGCGCTGCTTGATACCTATCGTAGACAGGTGGAGCCGGGGGACGCGACGAACCGGGAAGGGCACGCCGCCAAGGTCTACTTCAACGCGCTCTTCGGCAAAAGCTTTACGCGCGGCGCGCTCGATCCGCGCAACGCCGCGCTGAACTACGGCTACAGCCTGATCCTTTCAGCCGTCAACCGGGAGGTTGCGGTAAACGGTTATCTGACGCAGTTCGGTATATTCCACGACAACATGTTCAATCCCTTTAATCTGAGCTGCGATCTGATGGAGCCGTTCCGCGTATTGGTCGACCGTATGGTTTATACCATGCCGCTCCCTTCCTTTGAGACGGCGGATAAACACGCGCTCTGGAAGCTGCTGGAGCAGCCCGTTGCGATCGACGGCTGCCGGCAGCTTACGGCAAACGCGATCAAAATCTATGTGCGCAGCGTGTTCGACGCGATCAACGACCGCGATCCCGCCAAGCTGCTGTTTTTTGAAATCATAGAAGATGGGTAACTTTCGGTTTATGCGTATGCTTGTATTTTTCGACCTGCCGACCGAGACGGCGGAGGATCGCCGCGAGTATCGGCATTTCCGCAAGGCTCTGATCAAAAACGGATTCCTGATGATGCAGGAATCCGTCTACTGCCGATTGCTCACCACCCCTTCGGTTGAGCGTTCCGTGCAGAATATGCTGCGGCAGAACAAGCCCGCCAAGGGGCTGGTGCAGACGCTGGTGGTAACGGAAAACCAGTTTTCCAAAATGCAGTTCATCGTCGGTGCGCTGAATTCGGACGTCGTCGACAGCGAAGAGAGGCTGATCATCTTATGAGATTTGTATATCCCGATATCGAGCATGTATTCGAAACGGGCGGCGAGGCCGTGCCGACGCTCGTTCTGGAAAACGCTGCCCTGCTGCAGGCGCTGCTGACGGACGTCACAGGGCAAATCGCAGGCGACGCCGGCAGAGCCGTTTTATCGCAGGGGGATAAGATCCTTGGTTTTGATAAACACGCGGAGCTGCTCGACCGTTTTGTCCCTTTTGAAATCAACCGAAGATCGCTGCTGACCAAGGCGGCGTCGATTTTAGAAAAGACCGCCGTCGCGGGGGAACACTACCTACGCACAGTCTCGCTGCTTGGTGAGATGCAAAGGTTTCTGCAGGATCTGGCGTTTGAGTCACTTCCGGGGGATGCGTGCTTTTCAAAACTGGAGATCGGCGCGCTGATCAAAGCGGCGGGGCTGGAATTCCTTGCGGAGCATACTTCCCTCTGCGAACAGCTTCTGGATTACTTTGAGCTTGTAACGGCGCTTGAACGCCCCAAGCTTTTCATCACGCTGAACCTGCGCGCGCTATTGAATGACACGGAAGCGGAACTCTTTCTTGACAGCGTGCTGCTGCACAAGTATAATGTATGTATGATCGAAGTCATGGATCTTCCGCGCCTGTCGCGGGAATCCAGACTCGTCGTAGATCGGGATCTCTGTCTGATATCCTGATTTGTTTTGGCTGACGTTTTATTGCCCTTTTTTTCGACCCGATTCGGCGGCTTGCAAGCTGTTATTGTCATAAATTCGGTTTTATGATTGAGATTTGTGGTTTGAGGTTTGAGAGCAGTGTAATTTTTTAGGGTAATAAAACTTCACCTACGACGTTAACAGCGACGC
>CADBOC010000286.1 GCA_902796175.1 Oscillospiraceae bacterium
ACCTGGGGGCGCTCAAACGCACGAACTTCCACGGCTTCTTCCACGACGACTATTCCACCTACGACGTGGGGAACCGGCTGGAGCGCCTCACGCGCGTCAAGGCCTTCATCGCGCCCTACGTGGATGAAAACAAGCTCAAGGCGGATAAATCCACCAACTGGGGCGATCTGCTAGACCAATGGGTCTGGTACGCAGACAACAACCCCAAGGATCAGGCGCTGGAAAAATTCATCGCCGACTTAAAGCAGCAGAAGCTCCTGAAAGACGGCATGGACGTGGCGCACAAGCGCAGCGAGGTCAAAAAGTTTTTCGGCACCTGGGTCGGCACCTACGACTGGCTGGTGTTCCGCGAGTGGGAAGCGATCAGCATGGTGACCATGGTGCCGGTATACGACCGGTACCGGCATCAGTATACCTATACGATCGGCTTCGACCTGCGGGGCAAGCTGACGATCTGCAAGGAGGAGAAAAAGATCCTGAAGAACGGCGAACCCTACGAAGACAAGAAGCCCAGCGTCACGACCTCAAAGCTTGACGACGACAGGTATAAGATAGAAAACGGCATGCTGATCGTGGAAAGCAAATACAATATAGGCGGTTATTCCTACAAATTCGGCGGAAGCCTGGACAGCTACGAGACCCACGCGCAGTGGGACGTCGAAAAAGAGGAATTCGTCAATTATGAGGTCGTTATCCCGTGCAAGAAAACAGACGAGATCGGGGGCAGACCGACAAAATGAAGCGATCGATCAATCCCAAACAGGGAGGCGGATTTGTGAAAAAGGCTTTACGGCGGACCGTATCCGGTCTCCTGTGTCTGATCCTGCTCGCGGCAGCGCTGCCGCTCCCGCGTACGGCCTTCGCCGCGGCGCTCATGGCGGGCGACGTGGATTTTGACGGCCGTGTGACCGCCTCCGACGCGAGAACGGTGCTCAGAAACGCGGTGGGGCTCGAAAAGCTCTCCGACGACGCCCTGCGCTGCGCCGACGCGGACCGGGACAACACGATCACCGCCTCCGACGCGCGCCTTGTGCTGCGCGCGGCGGTGGGGCTTGAAACGCTGAAGCCCGTTCCCGAAAAGGCGCAGACGATCGTCTGCTTACTGGACAAGATCCCCGAAACCGCCCTCACCTTCCCCGGCGGCAAAGCCCAGACGCTCGGTTCCTTCAACAAAACGGGCATGACGATCACGGCGGAGCCGGATTCCCTGCCGAAGGGCGCGAAGCTGAAGGCGACGCCGCTCGACGCCGCAACTTTAAAAAGCTTTAAGCTGACCTCCAAAACCGAGCGCGTGATCTTCCCGATGAAGATCGAATGCTCCGGCTACGACGGCTCGTTCTTCGACGACGGCGTGCGGATCACAATGCCGCTGATGGAGGAGGGCTACGGCAAGGACACCGGATACAACCGCTTTTTCTTCTGTTATTACGACGAAACGGCAAAGACGGTCCGCTGGCTCATCCCGGATGAGATCGACGCGAAGAACCACACCATGACGGTAAGCCTGCCGCACTTCTCTTACTGGTGGGGCGCGAAGGCAACCGAAGAAGAGGCGCTCGAGCAGTATCTTGATCGTACCTGCACAGAGATGGCGGTCTCGCAGGCCAACCGGCAGAAGGCCGCGGCGGAGCTCGAGCCCTATCTCAAGGCAAAAGCCGAGGCTCTGGGCCTTACGAAACAGGCGGCGAAGGACCTTGTGGAGTGCGCAGTAAACTACATCGGCGGCAGCTTCTCGTTTGAAGATCCGGCCAAAGAGTATACCGGCGACTATATCTCCATCGGCACGAATTTTACCTCCTCTATGATCCGCGCCTATTACGAAAAAGACGCTTCGAGAGCGAAGGAATCGCTCTCGGGCGCGGCGGACGCGGCGCTGCTGCAGGCGTGGAAGCAACTGAAATACAGCGAACGCGCGGGCAAAGTATTCAAAAACGAATACATACGGGAATTCATCCCCTCCTCGGTCGATACGCTGATCTCAAGCTTTGGGGAGATCGGCTCCGTGCTCGGCGCGATCAAGGAGGGCGACGCCGAAGGCGCGCTCGAAGCGGTGGGCTCCATCATGCAGAACGCGCTGCCTGAGGCGGGGCTCGCGACGAAAGCGGTCGCCTTCGTCGCGAACGGCGTGAACACGTCCTTTACGTACTGGAAGGCGAACCAGATCGAAGAACTGTATCAGCTTTACAAAAACGGCGGGCGCTACCTCTTCGGCAACGAGGTGCTGCCGCGGGACCGCGTGAGCTTTTTAAGGCACCTGAACACCTCGAGCGGCTTTACGGCCGCAAAGGGAGTGAAGCGCTTTTACAACATGGATAAGATCGGCGAGATCTGCAAAAAATATGGCTGGAGCTTTCAGGATTACGCCTCCATGCCGCAGAAATACCGCGATATCTTCGAGCAGCGCGCCGAAAACGGTCTGCTCGAATACTTTGAAACGAGGATCAAACAGGAGGCCGCCGCAGAAAAGCTGAAAGCGCAGGAACGCGAATGCATCCGCGCTATGCTCGACGACGACATGGGCGCGCTGCGCTGTACAAACTACGGCTCCTTTTTCGGGGAATCCGCCGCCGAGTACAGCCTGATGACAAGGTTCCTGCGCCTTCAGAACATCCGCAGGATCCTCTCCGCCTACGTGGACGAAGAAAAGCTCGCGCGGGACAAATACCAGAACTGGGGAAGGATTCTGAACCTCTGGGTGCATTATATCACCACCGAGCCGACCCGCGAGGACGCGCTGAACCGTTTTCTGCTCGATTTAAAACGCCTCGGCCTGCTCAAAGCCGGCGTTGAGGTCGCCCTGTCCGCCGAGATCGACGCGTTCTTCGGAAAATGGAGCGTGGATATTCACACAGAGACCAAGCCCTGGGTCGATTATGTAAACGGCGTGATCCACGACGGCGTAATCATCGACGCCCGGTATATCATTGAGGTCAGACGGAGATCGGACGGCTCCGTCGAGGTCGCGCGCACGATCGGTTCGCCCTTCAACGACGACGGCAGCCGCTATGCCGTGCCCCTCGACGGGACAAACTGCGAGATCGTCGGCAAAACGCTGATCATAAATTCAAAAAGCATACCCGGCTGGCTGCGTCTGACCCTGCTTTCCGAAGACAGTCTCTCTTACCGGGAGCTCGGCGCCGACGGCAGCACCTGGTGCTATACGCTCAAAAAGCAGTAAAGCCTTCAAAAAAACCAGGAGGACCCCCTTGCATATTCCGGCGCGTCGTGCCATAATGATGGCGAACGCGGCGCACAGTACCGCCGTTTACCGGCGGTACGTTTGTTTAATAAGGAGGTTTTTTATGCGGCACCCCAATCTGTTTTTTTCCGGCGCGGACGTTCGGCGTTACCGGGAGAAGCTGAAAACCGACCCCGAAGCTCTGGCGCGGTACAAACAAGCTACCGCGTACGCCTCCGAACGGTTTGCCGAGCCCTTCGTCACCTGGGAGGAGGCCAACGGCAGCGAGAGCCTGCACGCAAACTTCGGGCTGATCGCCGCCGAGGCGGACCGCCTGTACGGCTCGCTGGGGATCAGGTATCTGGTCGAAGAGGACGAGCGCTGTCTGAAGCGCCTCAAAGAGATGACGGCGCACTTTATCGGCTTTGAGCGCTGGTACGCGCAGAGCTACGTCGTGCGAAAGCCGGTCCCCTGGCATTCCGACCTCTGCTCCACCAGAGCGGCTCTCGCCCTCGGCAGGGTCTATGATCTCATCCGCGACGCGCTCACGCCGGAGGAACGGCGCTCCCTTGCCCGGGGGATCTACGAAAAGGGCGTCGCACCCGCCCTCGGCGACTGGGTGCTGCCCGAAACGCGCATCCACGCGCTCGATTCCATGGGGCACAACTGGTGGGCGGTGTGCATCTCGGAGGCGTCTATCGCCCTGATGGCGCTCACGGACGATCTGCCGGGCGTGGACTGCGAAGGGATCCTGGCTCAAGTCGACCGCGCCCTCGCCGGCTATCTGACCTACGGCGGGAACCGCCTGTTCAACAAGCCGAAGAACTTCGACGGCCGGGGCATGTTTTATGAGGGCGTCAATTACGACGGCTACGGCACGGGATCGCTCCTGCGCTACCTGTGGTGCCGCGAGCGGTACGCCGGCAGGAACGACGTGATCCGCGCGGCGCTGCCGGCGAATTTTATCGACGCGCCCCTCACCTTTCTTTACCCCTGCCGAAGGGACGGCAAAACGGCGTACATCCCGCTCAACTTCTGCGACTGCGATTATGAGAACACGCCGGACCTCATACTCCGCTGTGCTGCGCTTCTGGGGCTTTCCACCGCCCCCGCGAGGGCCCTTGTTTCGACCTTCGGCGCGGGTATCACGGAGGAGATCGCCGGGATCGACTATTCGGGGCTCAGAGGCTCCTTGGAATCGCTGCCGAAAACCGCCGTCTTTCCCTCGGGTTACGCTCTCGCGCGCGATTCATGGGAGCCGGATGCGACCCTCTTTGCCGTGCGCAGCGGCGTGTGCTGGAACCACGCCCACAACGACGCGGGCAGCTTCATGATCTGGCACAAGGGCAGGCCCTTTTTTACAGACAGCGGCACCTGCCCCTATTCCGACCCGCTCTACCACGCCTACTACTGTCAGGATGACGCCCACAGCGTGGTGCAGATCGGCGGGCGAGGCAGCCGGTATGAGGAGCTGTTCCGGGGAACGCGCTTTTCGGGCGCGATCACAGACCATTATGAGGGCCGGGATTTTTTCTTTGTTCAGGCGGACGCGGCGGGGCCACTGGCGCACCTCGCTTCGCGCCTCTACCGGAATTTCTTCTGGATCGACCACTCACTGCTTGTGATCGTGGACGAGGTTTTGTGCCATGAAGCGGAAACGGCGCAGCTCACCTTCCACTACGACGGCGTCTGCAGGCAGGACCAAAACGGCTTCTTTTTCCAAAACGAAGACCTGACGGCAAGGCTCATCTCCCATCTGCCCGCCATGACCGCCGCCGAACGCATCGGCCACGGTCCTCAGGCCCCGGCAGTAGAAAAGCCCTATCTCGTGCTCAGCGACGAAGAGAAAAAGCGCGCCCATACGATGATCCATACCTTAGAGCTCGATCCCGGAGACCGCGATACCGTCTTTGCGCAGCTTGAAAGCGAGACCTCGGTCGGCCTGAGGATCACGCGGGGGAACGTGGAGCGCGAGATCCTCTTTAACCGCCTCGCCGACGGCAGCGTGATGCACGACAATACCGTGACGGCGCTCGGCGGCTTCGATACCGACGCGTACCTG
>CADBOC010000287.1 GCA_902796175.1 Oscillospiraceae bacterium
GGCGGCCGCCGTGCGGCTTGGGAACGCCCTGCAAACGGCGGCGTTTCCGGCACGTCGGGGACGACGTGCCCTACGAACGAAGGCGGCGTTCGCGGCGTACAGGGGAGGCCGCCGCGCATGGCGGCGTCTTTTCAGATCGTTGTTTGCTGCGCAGCGGACGTGGGCGTCCGCGCTGCGGTGCGAAGGGAAAGCTCCGCGTTCTACGGAACGTACCGACAACTCCGGATTTGCCGAGACGTCCGGCGGCTTCTGGATCAGCAGATCCGGTCCGGCAGGCTGATCTCGGGCAGGGTGAATTCCGGCAGGTTGAACGCCGGGATCTCGGTGCTGCCGAAGGCGAAGACCTTCATAAAGTTATTGAGGGCCTTGAACAGCCGTACGAGGATGTTCAGGAATTTGGTAAGGCGCGTCGCGGGGAAGGCGAAGTCGAATTCCGGCGCGGGCCATTCCTTCAGCGGTAGCTCGTCGCCCTCGTCCGCGTTCTTGCGGATCGCGAAGCTGTCTGTTTTCGTCACGGTCTCACCCTCCACGGTATACGCGTCAAAGTAGAGCACGCCGCCGCGGATGCGGATGGCGGAGAACATGGGCGCGTCGGGGGCCGCCGCGCGGTCCGGCAGCGGGTAGTTCAGGTCGAAGGTCCCGGCGGGGGCGGCGGCGCCGCGCGCCGTGCCGGCGGAGCCGATCTCCGCCCACACCGTGCCTCTGGGCTCGCTGAAGGTTTTGTATTTCGCGCCGTCCTCGCCCCTGAGATAGGTGACGCCGGAAAGCGCGTGACGGTTGTTCGCGAGGGGCGCGGTGCGGGTGTAAACGCAGTCGCCGCCCTGCACAACGAGATCCGCGCCGAGCTCCGGCAGAAGGGACGAAAGCTGTTTGCGCAGTGCCGTCACCTTTTTGTCGCTGTAATTCGTGGAACTGGCGTAAACGGCGGCGTTCATCATTACGATCTTCCACGCGGCGGAGGAGGCGGCGAGATCCGTTTTCAGCCATTCGATTTGTTCGTCGGAAAGCAGGCCGTCTTCGGTCACGTCGTTGGTGTTCAGCACCGCGATGTGGGCGTTGTTGTGATCGACGGAATAGGCGGGGCCTGTCTCGGCGGAAGCGCTCGAGACGTTCGGCAGCACGAAATGCGCGGCGAGGGTGTTCTCATCCTTCGCCTCCGTTTTGCCGGCGGCGGGCAGCAGATACGTTTTGTTGAGCGTATCCGCCGGGGTATCGAGCAGCCACTGCCACTGGTGCACGTGCATGCCGTTGGGTGTCAGGTTGCCTGTGACGGCCGCGAGATCCGCGTTCGGGTAAAGGGCGAAGGCCTGTTTTACCGTGTTGGCCCAGGTCTCTTCATACTGTTTTTTGTTGTCGCATTCGGGGTCGGAGAAATGGAGCAGGTCGACTTCGTTTGAGCCGTCCGGCGCAGTGATCAGACCCTCCTCGCTCCACCAGCCGCGTTTTTCGCTGCCGACCGTAAAGGCGTACTGCCCGCCTGGGGTCATGCCGGTGATCTTTGCCGTATGGCGCACCATGGGGAAGGTGAGACCCAAAAAGCCCGTAAAGCCG
Organism: Oscillospiraceae bacterium; assembly: GCA_902796175.1. GTDB lineage: Bacteria > Bacillota > Clostridia > Oscillospirales > Acutalibacteraceae > RUG806. The sequence continues at coordinate 1,552 of CADBOC010000287.1, forward strand.
AGATCGATGCCGGGGTAATGGCGCATCACGGTCTCCTCCGCCGTTTCCACCGTGCCGGTAAAGGGCGTTTCTTCCCCGTTTTCACCTATGCCCCGGATGCGGATATCGCTCTCCGTGACAGAATACTTGGTATACCAGCTCACGCCGGCGGAAAAGGGCGTTTCGCCCGGGGTCACCGTGATCATGGTGGGGATGCGGAAATTCTCTTTGGTCGCCTCGGGCGTGCGCACGTTGGCGTTCCAGGTCGCGCCGTAGTCGCCCATGAGCGCCGGGTTTTCGTCTGTGGAGAAATCGAGCAGAAAATCCGCCACGGTGGCGTTGAGGGCTTCGTCCCGCGCGTTGTTCCAGTATTTCTGCAGCAGCACGCGGTCAAGCAGGTCGTAGAGACTGGTATAATCCAGCGCGCCGAGGGAGAAGAAGGTGTTCACAAGGTTGAGATACGAGGTATCGCCGTGCAGAAAGCGCTTTACAAAGCTGTTGATCTGCTCGCCGAAGACCTTGCCGACGTTTGTCGCGCCGAAGAGGGTGTTCAGCCGGATGTTGAGCTTTGAGAGCACAATGCCGTTCACCACGTCGTTGTATATGATATCGATCAGGCGCGAGGAGAAGGAAAAACCGGAGGTCCCGGTGATGGGCTCGTTCAGGCGGCTTACCACGTCCGCGATCAAGGCGTCCGTGCCGAAGGCCGGTTCGTTGCCCGAGGCCCAGTAGTATACGACGGAGAATACGAGATCCTCCAGCGTGCCGTAGCTCCGGCCGCCCCCCGCGCCGATGGCGGCGGCGACGGCCGGGTCGACCGGCGCGTCGCTCAGCCTCATGTTCGCGAGCTTGCGCACGGCGGGCTCCAGCGCCGCCCAGAGCGCCTCAGGGTTGTCGATCAGCCCGTCGATCTGGCCGGAGAGATCCTCTAAGAACCACATGATGTTGTCCACGCTCAGCACGGTCTTTCCGCCGACCTTCACGCCGTCGCCGATGTAGCGCGAAAGAAAGCCGCCGATGATCTCTCTGAGATCGATGTTCAGGCTTTTGAGATAGGCGAGCAGACCGCCCGCCGCTTTGATCTCGGAAAAGATCGGCGTGGCGTAGTTCGTATAAAGCCCGCGCACAAAGCCCGTAAGGCTCGGCGCGTCCGAGGTATCATCGAGCGGGGCGCCGAAGCACAGGCCGAAGCCCTCTTTTACAAAGCCGCCCTGCGGGTAGGTTTTTCCCTTATATGTATAGGTGGCAGCCGCGTCGAAATCGATCTCGTCCGTCTGAATGTCAGAGGAGCCGTCGGCATAGACGGTGAAGGTATTTTCACGGTACTGGTTCGGGAAGGCGGTAAGGGCGCAGGTCTGCACGTCGGTGAGCACCTCGCCGTTGTCGTTCACCACCTCGGCGGTATCGGGGATGTGCAGGTGGCCCGAAAAGGCGTAGTGGACGTGGTGGTCCGCCAGCTCCTCTGAGCGCTGCAGGTAGTCGTCGAGCACGAACGCCACCGTAACGCTCGGCTCGCACTTCATGTGCGCCGCCATGGAGTGGTGGATCATCAGCAGGCTCTCTTTGCCCTCGGCGTAGGCCGCTTCGGCGCGTTCGATGATCCACGCCATGCAGTCGTCTGAAATCGCGCCGTCGGTCTGGTCTTTGGCGGCCTCCTCAAAGCTGTATTTGCAGGAATCCACCACGATGAGCTGCGTTTTTTCGCCGAGGGGCACGGTGTAGGAGAGCGCGTTCGGCACGGCGGGCACTACGCCGTCTTCAATGGCGTAGAAGCTGTCCGCCAGGTCGTAGCCGAGGTCCGCGTATACGTCGTAAAAGCCCTGCGCCGTGATCGGCTCGGCAGGCTCTTTATATCCGTTTTCGAAGGTGACGGCCTTGTAGGTGTTGATGTCGTGGTTGCCGTCGATCACGATCACGGGCACGCCGGTATCCGCCTCAAAGCGCCTGAGCTTTTCGGCGAGCTCCGTGTGTGCCTGCTTTTCGCTGTAGCGGGTAAGGTCGCCGGGCAGCAGCAGGTAGTCGATCCCCTCCGTTTTAACGCGGGCGCGCAGGGTATCGAGCGCCGTGTCGATGATCGCTTCGCTCTCTTCGTACTGCTTGCAGTCGTTGCGGCAGTATTTCAGCCACGCTTCGCAGCTGTTTCCGGTCAGGCTCTGCGGGTAATAGTGCACGTCCGACATGGTGGCGAAGCGGATCTGCTCCGCCGGGCTTGCTTCGGCTTTCGCTGCCGAAAGAGGTACGGCGCCGAAGGTCAGCGCGAGCGCGAGCAGGAGAGAGAGGAGCTTTTTTGCGGATCTCATACGGTTTTCCCCTTTTTTATAAAAGATACTATCATTATAATCCTCCTTCTGCCGGAAATCAATAGCTCTTCTGTGAAAAAACGCGGTCCGCCTTTCTTCGGAAACGCGTTTTGAGGGGGGGATAAAAGCCGCGTCCGTTTGCTCGAAAAAAATGCTTGACAAGCCCGCGGCGCTGTGCTATAATACGCATTGCCTGAACGGAATACCGCTCAGGCGAGTCGGTGATTATAACGCTGAGGTCCCACCCGTTCCCATCCCGAACACGGTAGTTAAGCTCAGTCGTGCCGAAAATACTCGGCGGGCAGCCGCCCGGGAAGATAGGTCGTCGCCGGCATCCGAAAAACGCTCTTCATTCGAAGGGCGTTTTTTTACGCGTTCGCGTCCGCCGTGAGAACCGAAAAGGCATGGGCTTTCGTTCGCCCATGCCTTTTCGCCGTATGATCGGAACGCGTAAGCGTCATCCGGATCTTTTTTTGTTCGGTTTCGTTCGCGCTGCCGCGCGTTACCAGCGGTTCTCCACGTACTCGCAGAACGCGTACATATCGCGGATGTTCAGCACCGCGCCGTCGTCAAGGGTGACCGTGCCGCTCCATCTGCCGTGCACCTGATGGGAATGCATGCGCATTACGCCGACGTTCGTGTCGCTGTGGTGGTCGTAGAACGGCTGCATGGTCAGGTCGAAGCGCCCGTCCTGCGAAACGAAGTGCCAGGGCTGCATGTAGCCGTCCGGCTTCGGGAAGATCTCTACGTCCACGGGACCGAATTTGTGGGCTTTTCCGTCATAGAACACGGCGGTCTCGGTCGCGTTTTCTTCGTTCCCGATGCCCCATGTGATTTCAAAGCCGAAGAGGTGCTTTTCGCCGTTATCGTCCGTGATATAAGCGGAGCCGTTGCCCCAGTACCATACGAGGGAGTAGGGCGTGCATACGCGGCCCCAGTCGAGCACGCAGAAGGTATCCTCCTTTGAGAAGCGCACCGTCTCTTTGCCGGTGCTGAACGTTCCCTCGCAGGGCATGCAGTTCTGCTTTGTTGTCATAAAGTAGCGGTCCGGAAAGCCGTCGAAGGGCAGAACGGTCGTAATGTTTTCGAGCCCCGGCAGGATATCCATGCGGAAATCGCACTTTACTGCTCCCATCTCGAATGAGATCGTGCGTTCGGTCTCGCCCGTGTCGAAGGTGAAGGTCGCTTTCCCGATCGTCATTGAAACGCGGTTCGGCACGTCCCCCC
>CADBOC010000288.1 GCA_902796175.1 Oscillospiraceae bacterium
AGGTCGGCGAGCTCGCCGTTAAGGGCCCGGGCGTTATGAAATGCTATTACAAGGACGAAGCCGCCACCGCCGAGGTGCTCTCAGACGGCTGGCTCTACACCGGCGATATGGCGATGGAGGACCCGGACGGCTTTATCTACCTTGTGGACCGCAAAAAGGACGTGATCATCAGCGGCGGCGAGAACATCTACCCCGTTCAGATCGAGGACTTTCTGCGCCGCCATCCGCTCATCAAAGACTGCGCCGTGATCGGCCTGCCCGACCCGCGCCTCGGCGAGATCGCCGCGGCCGTGATCGAGCTCAAGCCCGACGCGTCGCTGACCAAAGAGGAGCTGGACGATTTCTGTCTGGATCTCCCGCGCTACAAGCGCCCGCGCAAGGTGATCTTCGCCCCCGTGCCGCGCAACCCCACCGGCAAGATCGAAAAGCCGCTGCTGCGCAAACGCTATTCGGCGGAGCACCTTGTAGCCGAACAGAACGGGATCGTGTGACGCGTCGTGAAACGCCGCGAAAGTTACAAAAGACAAAAGACGAAGATTCTGAATAAGAGGACTGACTTTCCATGAAAAAGCTTTTACTGGGGAACGCGGCCGTGGCCCGCGGCGCTTATGAGGCGGGCGCGCGTTTCGTTTCCTCCTACCCCGGTACGCCCAGCACCGAGATCACCGAGGAATGCGTGAAATTCCCCGAGATCTGGTGCGAATGGGCGCCGAACGAAAAGGTTGCGTGCGAAGCCTCGATCGGCGCGGCCATCGCCGGAACAAGGGCCCTTACCTGCTGCAAGCACGTGGGGCTCAATGTGATGGCGGATCCCGTCTTCACCGCATCCTACACCGGCGTAAACGCGGGGCTTGTGATCGCCGTGGCGGACGACCCCGGCATGCACTCCTCCCAGAACGAGCAGGATTCCCGCCACTACGCCAAGGCGGCGAAGCTGCCGATGCTCGAACCCTCCGATTCCGGCGAATGCCGCGACTTTACGGTCCTCGCCTATGAGCTGAGCGAGCGCTTCGACACGCCGGTATTCCTGCGCCTGACCACCCGCGTGGCGCACTCGCAGAGCCTTGTGGAGCTGAAGGAGCCCGCCGAACCGGTGAAAAAGCCCTATGTGAAAGACCCAGCGAAATACGTGATGGTGCCGGCGAACGCCGTCAAACGCCACGTAGTCGTGGAAGACCGCACGGCCGCCCTCGCCGCATACGCGGAGGAAACGCCCCTTAACCGCGTTGAGAACAACGGTTCAAAAACGGGCGTGATCGCCGCCGGAATCACATGGGATTACGCGAAGGAGGCGCTCGGAGACTCCGCCGACTATCTGAAGCTCGGCATGGTCTACCCGCTGCCGGAGAAAAAAATACTTGATTTCTGCGCGGCGCACGAAACGGTCTACGTTCTGGAGGAGCTTGATCCCTTTATCGAGGAATTCTGCAAAGCCGCCGGCGCGAAGGTGATCGGGAAAGAAGCCTTCTCCCTGCTTGGCGAATACACGGTGAACGGGATCCGCTCCGTCGTTACAGGCGAAGCGCCCGAAGCGCCCGCCGTCGAAAACGGCGGGATCCCGGTCCGCCCGCCCGTCATGTGCCCGGGCTGCCCGCACAGAGGCACGTTCTTTGTGCTGAAAAAGCTGGGACTCACCGTCGCCGGCGACATCGGCTGCTACACCCTCGGCGCCGCGCCGCCGCTCGCCTCCATCGATACCACGGTCTGCATGGGCGCATCCGTCTCGGCGGCCCACGGCATGATCAAGGCGCTGGGGCCGGAGGCCGCGAAAAAGACCGTCTCCGTGATCGGCGACTCCACATTCATCCACTCCGGTATCACGGGCCTGATCAACACCGTGTACAACAAGGGAGCCGGAACCGTGATCATCCTCGACAACTCCATCACCGGCATGACCGGGCATCAGGATAACCCCACCACCGGCAGAACGATCCGCGGGGAGGCGACAAAGCAGGTCGACCTCGCAGCCCTCTGCAAAGCCGTGGGTGTGGACGACGTACAGGTGGCGGACCCCTTCGACGTGAAGGCATTCGAACAGGCGGTGCGCCGCGCCGCCGAAAACCCGGAGGTCTCGGTCGTGATCGCCCAGCGCCCCTGCGCGCTGCTCAAGGGCGTGAAGTACACCGGCAGAGCCCGCATCACGGACCGCTGCCGCACCTGCGGGCTGTGCCTGAAGGCAGGCTGCCCCGCCATCGCCGTAAAGGACGGGAAACCCGTCGTGGATCCGGCGCAGTGCAACGGCTGCGGCCTGTGCGTGAACATCTGCCCCTTCGGCGCGATCGAAAAGGAGGAGGAAGCATGAGCACGAACAGCATTATGATCGTCGGCGTGGGCGGTCAGGGCACGCTTCTCGCCTCCCGCATTTTGGGGAACGTTCTGATCTCGCAGGGCTATGACGTGAAGATCTCGGAGGTTCACGGCATGTCGCAGCGCGGCGGCAGCGTGGTGACCTACGTGCGCTGGGGCGAGGAGGTAAGCGCCCCCATCGTGGATATCGGCGGCGCGGATACGGTACTGGCCTTCGAGCTGCTCGAAGCCCGCCGCGCCCTCCCGTATCTGAAAGAGGGAGGAAAGCTCCTCGTCAACACGCAGCAGATCGACCCCATGCCCGTCATCATGGGCAAGGCCGAATACCCCGAAGGGCTGCTTTCGAAGCTCGGCGAACACGCCGAGGTCACCGCCGTGGACGCGCTCTCCCTCGCCCGCAAGGCCGGTACCGCCAAGGCGGTGAACGTGGTGCTGATCGGGCTGCTGGCTAAAACCACCGACATTCCGCGCGAATCCTGGGAGCAGGCGCTCGCCGAGACCGTGCCCCCGAAATTTCTGGAAATAAACAAAAAAGCGTTCCAGCTCGGATATACCCATCAAGCCGAAGGAGGCGATCTTACTTGAAACCGTTCAATCAGAAAACCGCGAGGCTGACCGACAGCGTCATTCGCCGCATGACCCGCCTTGCCATGGAATACGACGCCGTCAACCTGTCGCAGGGCTTCCCGGATTTTGACCCGCCGCAGTTCATCATGGACCGCTTAAAGGAGGTCGCGACCGCCGGCCCCCACCAGTATTCCCCCACCTGGGGCAACAAGAACTACCGCGACGCGCTGGCTTCGAAGCTCACCCACTGGATGGGCATTCCGATCGATCCCGACAAAAACGTGCTTGCGACCGTCGGCAGCACCGAGGCCATGATGGCGGCGCTGATGGCCATCTCGAACCCCGGCGACAAGGTCGTGATCTTCTCCCCCTATTTTGAAAACTACTACGCCCAGAGCGTATTCAACTCCGTGGAACCGGTCTTTGTGCCCCTGAAGCCCCCTGCCTTCACCTTTGACGCGGATGAGCTCGAGACCGCCTTTAAGGACCCCGCCACCAAGGCGATGATCCTCTGCAATCCCTCGAACCCCTCCGGACGCGTCTTTACAAGAGAAGAGCTGCAGACCATCGCGGACCTCGCGATCCGCTACGACGTGATCGTGATCACGGACGAGCCCTACGAGCACATCGTATTCCACCCGCACAAGCACGTTTACATCGCGAGCCTGCCCGGTATGTGGGAGCGCACGATCTGCTGCTCCTCCCTTTCGAAGACCTTCTCGATCACCGGCTGGCGGCTCGGCTACATCGCCGCCGACAAGCCCCTGCTCGACGAGTGTAAAAAGATGCACGACTTTCTGACGGTCTGCGCCCCCTCGCCCCTGCAGGAGGCGGTGATCCCGGGCCTTTTACAGCCGGACAGCTACTACGAGGGCGTGCAGGCGCACTACACCCACATGCGCGACCTGTTTACAAAGGGCCTGAAGGACATCGGCTTTACCTTCACGGAACCGGAGGGAACCTATTTCATGATGGTGGATATCTCCGAATTCGCCAAGGGCAAAAACGACGTGGAATTCTGCGAGGAGATGACCCGCAAACTCGGCGTCGCCGCCGTGCCGGGCTCGAGCTTTTTCAACGAGGACGTAAACCACCTCGCCCGCTTCCACTTCTCTAAAAAGGACGAGACGCTCTACGAAGCCCTCAACCGCCTCGCGGACATCCGCAGGAAAATGTAACGCGCCGTTGACGCGGGGGAACAGGAAAAAGAGATAAGGTTCGGAAAACGCTTTCGCGTTTTGATGTTAAATAACGGTGAGAGTCCGACGATTCCGGATTTGCGGGTCTGCGGGTCGTAATACCTCCCCCGGAAAAAAAAGGAATCGCGTTGCAGTCGGCTTCGCCGACGATCATAGACGGCACTGAGGTGCCATGCTACCTGTGCATAAACGGAGGTATCGCCTGTATGTCTATCGCGAAATGGATTTGGTATCCCGGGGACTTTGAGATCTGGCACCACGCGCAGCTTTCGACCAGAAGACAGGAGAAGGGCTGCGACTACCCCTGCCAGTGGCATTTGAACCGCCCCGAGGTCAGCGTGCGCTTTCGC
>CADBOC010000289.1 GCA_902796175.1 Oscillospiraceae bacterium
ATATAACTCTATTGTCCGAGCTCTTTGGGGAACACCCGGTTTCAAAGAATTCTTTGCCGAACATAATTCAGTTGTTTCCAAGGAAGATATCATTAAGCAATTCGGAAGTGAAGTGGCTAAATTGGCCTTCTCGCTCCGAAATCCGCCGTACTGTTATCCTGATCTCATCGTTTTTGACAATATGTTTCAGCTAAAAAATGCGGGGTATCAAGGCAGTATAATACTGTAAAGTATATTGTCGACAAAAAACTCAGATGGGATTTGCGAGATATTCTCGATCAGTTAAATATGAATGAAAGAATGATTTATCCCGGAAAAGATGGAATCGCCAAATGGCTCGCGCGACATTATTACGTAAGAGAACCCCTAAGCTTAATGGTATAGGGTTTTCGAATGGGTGGATTAAGTTGGGGGTCTTGGAATTCAACGGGAATCGCATAATGTCATAAAAGAGGCAAAAGGTGTCTGAAATGGATATAAAGATCTTGATCGGCGAAGCGACGGAATACGACAAAAAGGAAGCGCTTGAGGAAAGAAAACCAAAGAGTTGGCTGAAAAGTGTCAGCGCGTTTGCAAATGGGATCGGCGGGTGGCTGCTGTTCGGAATTGCCGATGATGAAACCGTCGTCGGATTATCTGATGCGAAGTATGTTTCGGAAAAAATCAGCGAGGCGATCAAAGACAAAATGGATCCGTTGCCCGGCTTCGTGCTTTCACTCCATGAGCTCGACGGAAAACAGGTCATTACGTTGCAAGTGTTTCCCGGTCAGGAAACGCCGTATTACTATATCGGCGACGGCAATCGGATTGCATTCGTTCGTATCGGCAACGAAAGTGTTCCGGCAGATTCGGCGAATCTGATGCGTCTTGTCCTGAAGGGTTCCGGCAAGACGTACGACAGCTTGCCGTCACGGTATAGATTTGAGGATCTTTCATTTACAAAGCTCAAATCGGTTTATAAGATGAGAACGGGAATCGATTTTTTGGAGTCCGATTATGCTTCCTTTGGCTTGGCGAACGAAGACGGTTTGCTGACAAATGCCGGCGCTTTGCTCGCGGATGATTCCCCGATCCGGCATTCCAGATTGTTTTGCACCAGATGGAACGGGATGGATAAAGCGCCCGGATTGACCGATGCGCTGGATGATAAGGAGTATACCGGTTCCTTGATCACATTGCTTCAGGACGGACAGGATTTTATCCGGAACAATACCAAAAAGCGCTGGAGAAAAACAGGAAACGGCAGAGAAGAAATGCCGGAATACCCCGAACAGGCGGTTTTCGAGTGTTTGGTGAACGCCTTGATCCATCGGGATTATCTGGAACTCGGCAGTGAAGTGCATATCGATATTTATGATGACCGGATGGAGATCTATTCTCCCGGCGGGATGTTCGACGGAACTCTGGTTCAGGAACTGGATACGGATCGTGTGCCTTCAAAACGTCGGAATCCGGTGATCGCGGATATGTTTTCCCGTATGCACTTCATGGAGCGCAGAGGCAGCGGCTTCAAGAAAATCAAAGCGGATTACAGGCAATCCGCGAATTTCTCTGAGGAACGAATGCCGAGGTTTCAATCAACTGCGACATCGTTTTTTGTAACGCTTTATAATTTGAACTATAATGCCCCAGAAAATGTCCCAGAAAATGTCCCAGAAAATGTCCCGAAAAACCTCTTGGACAAATTTCCGGAAATCAGAATCATTTGTGCAAATCCTGAAATTACGACGACGCAGCTTGCACAGATGCTTCATCGGGATAGAAAAACAGCTACAAGGCACATAAAAAAACTGAAAGAGCTTGGAATCATTGAGCGGGTAGGTTCTGACAGAAAAGGATACTGGAGAATGCTTAAAAAGGATGAGGCAGGGAGCGAATGATTGCGTTCCGAACAAAGGATTACTGTGTCAAGAGAGGAGCCCTGCGACCCCATAAAAGACGTTCGGAGGCACTGATATGCTTGCAAAGAGAGGCTTTGTGCCCGAAGACGAACAGTCTTTTTCTCCCGAGGACGTCGAGCGGATGCGGATCGCCTCGGCGTTCGGCGTAGAAGAGACCGTGCTTGCCCGAGCCGCGCATGAGGCCTCTTTGGCTGAAAAGCAGGGAAAGAACGGCTGCGCCGCGTTCAGAAAACGGATCCCGTTCGATCGGATCTCAGAACGGATGGGGGAGCCGGATGCGTGGGTCTATGATGAAGCGATCCTGCCGTTTCTGGTAAAGACCGATTCCGGGTACCGTACGCTGCGGGAGGACAAATGGGAGGAGGCCGTCGCGATCCTGGACCGGGAGTATGAGGAGATCTGATCGGGTCTTCCGGGCGTCCGTGAATAATATCAAAAAAAGCCCCGACGGCGCGTTTTCCGACGGGACTTTGTTTTTTTGTATTCAGAGCAGGACGGAGACTGCTTCTCCCGGCAGGGGTATATCAGCCGACCTTAAAGCCGAAGGTCCTGCTTTTGGCGACGGGCAGATACCCGACGTCGACGTAAGAGATCCGTACGCTGCCGTACGCCGGCGCGGCCTGACGCGTGAGCGGCGTCAGTGTGACGGTCTTCGCTTCGCCGGGCGCCAGCTTTCCCGCGGCGGGCGTTACGGCGTAGGGCATGCCGCATACGGTAACGGCCGTGACGATCACGGTTTTATCCGAATCGTTGCGGAGCTCGGCCTTAACGGGTCCGTTCACGGGGATCAGGGTCTTTTCGGCTCCGCCGGCAAGGCGCAGAGATACGTCCAGCGCCGGGCAGCGGGAGTCGAGGAACTGAGGGAAGCGCGGATCGCTGAAAACGGTTTCGATCTCATCGCCCAGCAGCAGCGCCGGGATCAGCTCGGCGGTAACGCCGTCCCACGCCGTCATGCCGTGCGTCTGGCCGGATATGACCCATGTGCGCTCCGGCAGGAACGAGGCAGTCATATCAACCGTGCCGTCGGGCGAGACGTGAACGCCTGTTCTGCCGTCCGGGAGCCGGCAGCCGACGGGGGCCGCCTCGCAGCCCGACGCGCTGACGATATCCACGATCCCGTCCCCGTTGATCCGGTCGCCCGCGATCAGCTTGTTTCCGGCGTTGACCGTGATCGCTGTGCGTATCCCGTTCGCTTCGGCTTCGGCGAGCACGTCGGGAATATGGCGCATCACGCCGTACTGCGCTTCGTCGATCTTTTTGATAAACGCCGCGTCCTTTGTCTCATCCAGCAGCAGCGCCTTCATCTCTTCATAATCCTCCGTCGCGCAGCAGCTCCAGAGGCCGGGCGAATACAGCAGATGGGCCCGCACGGTGCGGTCGATCAGGGTATGCATGACCCGGCCGACAAAACGCTTCGGAAGAAGCCGTGTGAACGGCGCGACGTTCAGATCCTTCTCCAGAAAGCGCAGCAGCAGGTCCGCCGCGGCGTCGGTGTTGAACACAAGCTCAGAGGGGCTTTCCGTGATCAGGGCCCTGAACAGCCGCGTGCCGCGCCACGCCGGCGCGTTGAACACAACGCTCTCTATATCCGCGGCGCCGCCGGTCTGATACAGAAGCTGCGCGGCGACCTGACAGCCGTAGGAATTGGCGTAGAGGTCCACCTTGTCGGCGCCGGTCTGTTCCTTTACGCCGGCAATAAAGGCGGAGAGCTGCTCCGAGAGCTCCGCCGGGCCGAGCCGCCAGTCGTAGGGAAATAGAAAGACGTTTTCCCCGCCGACGCGTTCGGCGAATACCAGCGCGATCTGCCCGCCGATATCCACGTCCTTCCAGCGGCCGGCGGCGTGGATGGCGGCGACGGAGCAGTTTTCGACGCCGGTTATCACCGGCCGTACGTCGTACCGGCTTTCTCCGTCCGGCGTCATATCCAGCCTGCCGACGGCGGCGTCGTTCAGACGCTCCAGCGAAGCGTTCAGGGGCTCATAGCGGTTCAGGAACAGGGCGAGAAGCGCGCCCTTTATCAGGTCTTTGATCGTTCCGTCCGCCCGCAGGTAAGCGCCCGCTTCGTCGTAGAAACGGCGGTCGTAAAGGTCCGGCTCAAAAACCTGCAGCATGGTCTCCATCACGCCCGGGATCACGACGACCGCCTTTCCCCCGCCGTCCGCCGCCGATGCGGCGGCAGGCGCAACGGCTGAGAACAGAAGAATGAAAGAGAGCGAAAGAACCAACAGCTTTTTCATAAGATCGGCCTCCGTCTGTCAGAAATAATTCTGAATCGGAATCATTGTAGCTTTATATTATACGAAAAATACTATAAAGTCAAGCATAATATTGCATACCGGTATGAATGAGGCGGCTGACTTTTTCCTGCGGCGCAGGCGCCAGGGAAGATCCTTCTTCCCTGTGAAATTTTTGTTATTTTTCTTGCAGAACAGGCGCGGCTGTGTTATACTGTTCTAAATATAACCGAAAGGATCGTATGCTATGGATCCCATCAAAGTTGATTTTTCCGAAAAAGGCAAGAAAAAACGCAACGTGAACATCCTGATCCCGCCCGAAAAGGCCGGGCTCAAGATGGCGATCAACATCGCCGTTACGCTGATCGTGGCCGCGGTCGCCTACTACTTTATGCTGCCGCCCATGAACCCGCACGCCTACGCCTTTTACGCCTACTGGCTGCTGGTGCTGGCCTCCTTCGTCGTTTCGGCGTACGTCACCTCCGGCGCGTTCGCAAAGCCCGAATATGTGCCCTACGTCAAGCGCCGGTCGATCGTGCCGGCGATCGTCGCCGGGGTCTTTGTGCTGGTGCTGGGGATCGGCTGGCTCGTCTCTTCGCCCTTTTTCCGCGCGCGTTCCTATTCGAAGATCCTCACGATGACGGACGCCGAGTTCGAGAACACGGTATCGCTCATCGATTCCATGAGCGACTTTGAAAACGTGGCGCTCATCGATACGGATACCGCCTTCGCGCTGGCCGATAAAACGCTCGGCGACTTCGCGAAGCTCAATCTGGAATCGCAGTTCGAGCTGCTGTCGCAGGATTCCACGCAGGTGAACTATAAGGGCAGCCCCTACCGGATCTATCCGCTCAAATACGGCGATATCTTCAAATGGTTCCTGAATTCCGTCGCGAACCATGAGCATGAGGGCATTCCCGGCTATGTGATGGTGAACCTGAACACGCAGGAGGCAAAGCTCGTGATGGATTACGACATCAAGTATTCCACCGCCGAGCACTTCGGCGAATATCTGGAGCGCCGCCTGCGTTTCCGCTACCCCACCCGCATTTTCGGTGAGATCTCTTTTGAGATCGATGAAACAGGCAGACCGTTCTGGGTCGTGGAGGACATCAAAAAGACGGTCGGCCTTGTGGGCGGCGACGACGTGCAGGGCATCTTTCTTGTTGACGCCGTGACCGGCGAACAAACTTATTATACCGCCGAGCAGTTCGGCGCGGAGGGGTCCGAGATCTCCTGGATCGACCAGGCGTACGATTCCAATCTGCTGGTAACGCAGTTCAACTACTATGGGAAATATGAGGGCGGCTTCTGGAACTCCCTGATCGGTCAGTCCGGCGTTAAGCAGGCCTCCGACGGGTATTCCTTTATTACGAACGGCGACGACGTATATATGTATACGGGCGTTACGAGCGTGACCGCCGATAACTCCATCCTCGGCTTCGTTATGATCAACCAGCGCACGAAAGAGGCCTCTTTCTATTCCACCACCGGCGCGACGGAGGCGTTCGCGCAGGTCTCCGCCGAGGGCAAGGTGCAGGATAAGCAGTGGACCGCCTCCTTCCCGATTCTGCTCAACATCGACGGCGAGGCCACCTATTTCATGAGCCTGAAGGATAAGGCCAACGTCGTAAAATCCTACGCGATGGTAAACGTGGAGCAGTACAACGTGATGGCGATCCCGAAGAGCGAGAACGTGAACCTGAAAAACTGTCTGGAGGAGTACATTCAGGGTATGAAGGAGCTCAGCCCCCCGAAAACCATCCGTTTCAACTTTGACGCGGATAACGTGGGGCAGGTCCCGGATGAACAGACCCAAACGCCCGCCGATCAGAGTGAGATCACCGGTACGGTCGTTGATATCCGTACCGCGGTCGTGGACGGCACCACCTGGTATTACATCCGTCTTGAAGATCAGGATACGTATTATTATATTTCCGCCTCGGCGCCCGACCGCGTGGTGCTGCTGAACGTCGGCGACACCGTGACCGTCACTGTCGACAGCGCTTCCGCGGAAGACGGCCTCACCGCCGCGATCCGGGTGGAGCCCGGCGCCGCCGCGCCGGAGCGGAACACGCAGCCGGAGGAGACCTCTGAGCCCGAAGAAACGGGAAACGACTGAGCCCCGGCGCCGCAGGCAGCCTGATCCTCCCCGACGCCCGCAATCCATAAAAAAGAAGGGATCCCCACGCCCGGTCTGAGCCGCGCGGGAATCCCTGTTTTTGCTCTCTCAAACGCTCACTCCGCTCACTGCTCTTCGATCTCCGCACTGTTAAAAAGCTTCCACGGCTCCCGGTCGGGCGGGCAGGCCTGAACACGCACCGGTTCCCCCGTCGCGGGGTGCGGGAAGGTCAGCGAAACGCAGAACAGAGCGGGGGCGCCAAAGCTGTCCGCCGCGCCGTAACGGCGGTCTCCGGCCAGAGAAAAGCCGCGCGAAGCGAACTGCGCGCGGATCTGGTGCGTGCGTCCTGTGAAAAGACGAACCTCCATAAGCGTGAGCGTGCCGGCGGCGGTTTGAGCCGACGCAACGCGGGTAAAGGCGAGCTTTGCCGGTTTTACGCCCTGTCGCATGCGCTTTACCGGGAAGGTCTTGCGCTGCCGCCGGTCGTAAAAGAGCAGATCCTCCCATTCCCCCGCTTCGGGCGGAGAGCCGTGGACCGCCGCCCGGTAGAGCTTCTGGAACGATCCGTTCTGTACCGCCGCGCCAAGCGCCGCCGCGGCCTGTTTTGTCTTCGCGTAGACCATCGCGCCGCCGACCGCTTTATCCAGCCTGTGCACGGGGAACAGCGCCTGTATGCCGGCCTCCTGCCGCAGCAGCCGCGGAAAGCTCTCTTCGCCGGGCGCATCCTCCGAGCACAGCCCCGCCGGTTTCACAGCGGAAATGACGTGCCCGTCTTCATATAATATACGAAACTCCATCTGCCAAAAAACCTCCCGCGTTCTTTGTTTAAAAATGCCAAAAGCATTTGATTTAAACATGGTTTAAATGTGTCTTTTTTGTTAAAACTTGAATTCGTCGGTTTTTAAACTTGAAAAATAAGATGCGAAATGCTATGATTACTATGCAAGAAACTACAGCCTTACCAAACGGCTGAAAAAGAGAGGTGCAATCCATGCGTTACGAGCCCATCGACGACGAGATCGTGCAGGAGATCATTGACGGCGTACATCCCAAAAAGGACGTGGACCAGATCACGAAGGATCTCGGCGATTGGTCGAACTTCCTTTCCGTTATCATTGACTATGTCAAGCAGGTGATCGCTGAGCTGAAGACCTTCTTCAGCGGCGAATGATCCTTGGTTGAATTCCACAGAGAAGAGGTGAAACAACAATGTTCGAAGATATCTCCATCCCCGAGATGCCTACCAATAAGGACGACGCGGCGGGTTGGGTCGCTTGGTTCGGCGCCTGCATGCAGGCTCTGATCAATATCCTGAAGTCCCTGTTCGGCAAACTGAAGGAGCTGGGCGGCAAAGAAGAAGAAACCACCGCCTGATTCTGATTTTGTGTCATTATTCTTAAGAAAGGAGTCTGTATAAATGGATAAAGCGATCTCCGTGACCGGCGGCGGCGTGAAGAAGGATCAGTATGCCTACATCCAGGTGTTCATCGATTATCTGAGCCAGATCATCGATATCATCCTGAAGCTGTTCCGTTTCGTGAAGGATAACGTTCCTGCAGCTGAGACCGAGTCCACCACCGGCGACAACGCCGAAGGCTGATCGGTCCGTTATTCTCCGGCAATTTAACAGATCTGTAAAAAACACACGCGGCAGACGCGTGTGTTTTTTTGTTTGACAGGAAACTTCTCGTTTCCTGTCAAACAAAAAGATTGTAACGCCCGCCGATTTTGCCCTTCGGGCTCAGGCGTGTGCGAATACGAAAGCGCTTAAGCGCTGCGGCGCAGACGCTTTCTTGCCTGCGCGAAAAAACGCGCTGCAGGCGGATCCCTGCCGAGGCCGGATGGGCGGAGCTCCGCAAGCCGGATCTTCCGCCGGATATCGG
>CADBOC010000290.1 GCA_902796175.1 Oscillospiraceae bacterium
CGGGCGCGTGCGGGCTGAAAATTCAGGGCAACGGGCGCTTTTCCGTATCGCCCCTTACCGCCATCCGACCCGAAAAAAAGAACGTGGTCCTTTCGGATCAGAACAACGACTGGACCTGTTACGCCGCTGTTTCCGTCATGCTTCGCAACGACGGGGAGCAGGATATCACGCTTCGGGGGCTGCAAATCCGGGACGCGTGGGTCTTTACCAGGTATCCCGTCGTCGCGGGTACGGACGATACAACGGCGCGCATCCCGGCGGACGGACAGTGGCATAGGGTGGTATTCGATCTCGGCCGCGTGTACGCAGCCGACGCGCTTCTGGGCCCGCCCCTTGACGGCGCGAACGCCCTCAGGGACGTCACGGGCGTCAGCTTCTGTTTTGAGGGGAACGGCGCCGCGCTGAGCATGGACGATATCCGCTTTACGCCCCGTGAAAACAAGGGAAGCAGCCTGCCGGAACGCTTTATGAAGATCCTGCTGTGGCTGCTCGATCCGCTCAAGACGTTTTTCAGGATCATAGGCAGACTTCAAAACAATACGGTTTGTTAAAGGAGAAAAAAATGGATTCCATAACCATTCAGCAAAAAGCTTCCGGGCGGCCGATCCGACCGCTCAACGGCGTGAACGGCGGCCCGGTCACGCACAACTTCCAGCGCGACGCTTCAAAGCTCTTTGCCGACGCGCATATCCCCTTCTGCCGTCTGCATGATATCGAGGGAACGCTCGGCGGCGGAAAATTCGTGGACGTCCGGAATATCTTCCCGATCTGGGAGCTGGACGAAAACGACCCGAGGTCGTACGATTTCACGTTTACGGACGAATATCTGAAGCGCATCCACGATTGCGGGGCCGAGGCGTTTTACCGTCTGGGCGAAACGATCGACCACGGGTATTTCAAGGCGCACGTCCGCCCGCCCGAGGACGCGGAGAAGTGGGCGCGGATCTGCGCGAATATCGTGCGCCACTATAACGAGGGATGGGCGAACGGTTTTCATTACGGCATCAAATACTGGGAGATCTGGAACGAGCCGGAAAACCAGCCCATGTGGACCGGGACTGAGGCGGAATACTTCGAGCTTTACCGCGTGACCGCCAATCTGCTGAAACGCGAATTCCCGGATATCCGGGTCGGCGGCTACGCCTCCTGCGGGTTCTACGCCGCGTTCGATGCGAACGCCGACGATTTTTACCGCTCGTTCCTCATGTGGTTCGACGATTTCCTCGCCTACGTCAAAGCGCCTCAGACCGCTTCGCCGCTGGATTTCTTCTCCTGGCACATCTATTCCTCCGACCCCGAGCAGGTGCTCGCCCACGCGCGCTACTGCCGTGAAAAGCTGGACGCGGCGGGTTTTGCCGATACCGAGGCCATTCTTGACGAATGGAACTGGGCGGGGAACAATATGTTTGAGGAGATGCGCAATATGACCGGCGCCGCCTTCACGGCGGACGTCATGTGCCGCCTGCAGCAGACGGACGTCGTGGACGTCGCCTGTTATTACGACGCGCAGCCCGATCAGGCCTACGGCGGGCTGTTCCTGCGGCATACGGATACGCCCTCGCGTACGTATTACGCGGTCAAGGCCTTCGGGATGCTGCGCAGTCTCGGAAACGAAGCGAAAATGCGCGCCGATACCGATCTCGCGGCGGCGGCGGCGACGGACGGAAGCCGGCGCATCGCTGTGATATCGAACTACGAAAAAAGCAGCCGGCCGGTCCTGCTCTCATTCCCCGGCGCGTCGAATATCAAGCTGTATCACCTTGACAACAGCCACGACCTTTCGCCGATCGCGGAGGTATCAGGCGATTCGATCGCCGCGGTCATTGACAAAAATACGGTGCTTTTAGCGGCAGCGGAGGATCTAAACGAAACGAACTGACATCGGAGAGGATCACAGTATGACGTTTTTACATATGCGTTTTCCCGAGGGGAAAACAAAAGCCGTCACGCTCAGCTATGACGACGGCGTACGGCAGGATCTGCGCCTTGCCCGGCTTGCGGAAACGCGCGGAATGAAATGCACGTTCAACATCAACTCCGCCCTTGTTGCGAAAACGCCCGGCGGCGGAAAGCTGACCTATGAAGAGCTGCGCACGCAGATCCTCGGAAAGGGGCATGAGATTGCCATCCACGGGGAATACCATCTGGCTCCCGGCACATCCCGCACGCTGGTGGGTTTGCGCGACGCGCTGAACGGCAGGCTGCAGCTGGAAGAAAACCTCGGCTGCATCATCCGCGGCATGGCGTACCCGAACAGCGGCGTCACCCGCTTTACCGGCGGCTCGGATTA
>CADBOC010000291.1 GCA_902796175.1 Oscillospiraceae bacterium
GTCGGCGGTGGAAAGGCCCATGCGGTCGCCGATGCACTTGCCGTTGTTCACCACGTTGTAGTGCGTGAGCATCACGCCCTTGGGAAAGCCCGTGGTGCCGGAGGTGTACTGCATGTTGCACACGTCGTCCGGCCGCACGCGGGCGGCCATGCGCAGGATCTCCTCCTTCGGCGTCATCTCCGCGCGCGCCATCGCCTCCTCAAAGGTCAGGCTCCCGGGCTGGCGGAAGCCCACGGTGATGACGTTGCGCAAAAACGGCAGGCGTCTGCAGTGCAGCGGCTGGCCGGGCTTGTTGGTCTTAAGCTCGGGGCACAGCTCGTTCACGATGGCGCGGTAGTCGGAATCGAGGCAGCTTTCGATCATCACAAGGGTATGCGTGTCGCTCTGCCGCAGCAGGTACTCCGCCTCGTGGATCTTGTAGGCGGTGTTCACGGTGACGAGCACCGCGCCGATCCTGGCGGCCGCCCAGAAGCTGACGTACCACGCGGGCACGTTCGTCGCCCATACGGCGACCTTGCTGCCGGCTTTTACGCCGAGCGAGACCAGCGCCCGCGCGAAGGTATCCACGTCGTCCCGGAATTCGGCGTAGGTGCGGGTGTAGTCGAGGGTCGTATATTTGAAGCAGTACTGGTCCGGGAATTCCTCCGCCATGCGGTCGAGCACCTGGCCGAAGGTCAGGGAGATCAGCTCGTCCTTTTTCCAGACGTAGCGGCCGGTGCCGTCGTGGTTCGGGTAAAGGCTCTTTTTTTTGCCGCGCGTGTTTTCAAAGCGGCTCATATAGTTCACGAAATGGGGGAAAATGATCTCGGGGTCCGTCAGCTCCGGCAGCCAGCCCGGCTTCCATTCCAGAGAGATAAAGCCGTCGTAATCGATGGAATAGAGCGCGCGCATCATCTCATCCACCGGCATCGTGCCTTCGCCGATGAGCTCGTAGCCGCCATCTTCCGAGGAATCGCGCAGGTGAACGTGGCGCACGTACGCGCCCAGGTTCTTGATGGTGGTATCCGCCCGCTCTCCGGCGGTGCGGCAGGTGTGGTGCATATCCCAGAGCGCGCCGAGGTTATCGCTGGAAAAACCGTCCAGCAGGTCGCGCAGGCGCGCCGTGTCGGCGTAGATGCCGCTCGTTTTCAGCAGCAGCGCTACGCCGTTTTTCTCCGCCGTCTCAATGAGGGCGGGCAGGCGCTGCCGCAGAAGCGCCTCGTGCTCCGTGAGCGCCGCGACGGCGACGCAGGTCACGCGCGCCTCCTTCGCCTGAACGATGAGCGCCGCGACGGCGTCGACGGGATCCGTTTCGCCCGTTAAGTCGAGCGGGGTGTCGAAGCAGGGGAGGGAGATCCCGGCCTCGCGCAGACGGCGCACGGTGGCGGCGACGGAATAGCGGTGGAACGCGCCGCCCTTTTCGGTGAGATCGGCGCGGGCGGGCAGGTTGTAGATCTCGATCCCGGTAAAGCGCATCTCGTTTGCGATGGCGAGCAGCGCGTCGAAATCCATCGTTTCCCAGCCGCGGGTGGAAAATGAAAGTCTCATCCCTCTGCCTCCTCATATACGATCTTGTTCAGCGCGTTTAAGTAGGCGAGTATGCCCGCGCCTACGATATCGGTGGAAACGCCGCGGCCCGAATAGAGCCGGCCGCCGCTGAGAAGGCGCACCACGGTCTCGCCCATGGCCTCGCGCCCCTCCGTTACGGCGCGGATCTGGAAGTCGTCCAGCTCGCAGCGGCGGCCCGCCGCCTGTTCCAGAGCGAGGAAGGCCGCGTCGATGGGGCCGTCGCCGAGGGAGACGCCCTCGGTCTCTTTTCCGTCTCGGCTCAGGGTCACGGAAGCCATGGCCTTGACGCGGCTGCCGCTGGCGATGTGATAGCTGATAAGCGTGTAGGCGGGCGGCGTCTGCATGGCGGCGGAGGCGACGATGGCGTCGAGCTCTCTGGCGTCGATCTGATCCTTGTTCGCGGCGAGCTTCACAAACTCCGCGTATACGGCGGTCAGATCCTCCTCGCCGAGGTCGTAGCCGAGCTGCTTTACCGCTGCCGCGACCGCCTCGGGCGAATCGTGCACGGTGAGGTAAACGTCTTCGCCGTGAGCCGTGAGCGCCGCGGGGGCCTGGCCCGAGCCCCTGTCGCACAGCCGCCGGATCTGCCCGGCCGCGCGGCCGAGCTCATAGGTGTGCACGTTCACGCGCACGCCGAAGGCGTCCTCCCTTGTGTGGAGCAGGCGCGAAAGATCCTGCAGAGACGGCGCGCCGGAGCCGTATGAGACGGCCTTCAGGGCGTTGGCCCCGTTCGCGGCGGCGGCCGCCGCCGCGGCGGTCGCCATGGCGAGGGTATCGGCGCACAGCGCGCCGACGCGCACCGAGGCGAGAGCCGGAACGGCTTCGACGGTACGCGAGAGAAACGCCGCGAATTCATCGGGCAGCATCTCGCCGGCGGCGTCGCAGAGGGTTACGCCCGCGGCCCCGGCCCCGATCGCCGCGTTCAGGGCCTCGGCGAGAAAGGCGGGGTCGGCGCGGGTCGCGTCTTCGGCGATGAATTCCACGTCTTCCGTCTTTTCCCGGCAGAAGGCGACGGTATCCGCGATCGCCTCGAGCATCGCGGCCGGTTTTTTGCCGTAAATGTATTCCATCTGTACGGGGCTGACGGCGGCGGGCACCTGCAGGCGCGGCCTTGCCGCGTTCTTCAGCGCCGCCCACACCGCTTCCGCGTTGGCGCGGTCCAGCGCCGCGGGGGCCGCCACAACGGCTGTTTTTACGGCGGAGGCGATGGATTTGATGCGAAGCGCGTCCACACGGCTGTCTGTGATCCCCTCGATCTCGATCACGTCCGCGCCGAGTCGGTCCAGGAGCTTGCTCAGCTCTATTTTCTCACGGAACGAGAGCGTTATGCCCTGTTCGGGCGCGAGCTTCATGGTAACGTCGCAGATCTCCAGGTTTTTCATGGTCGGCACCTCTTTCATGTGAGTCTGTTTGTGGTTATAACACATTTTACAGGGGAAGTCAATATGAAGAATTCTGATTGTTATTAATCCAATTGATTACGCATAATCATTATCTATTTTTCTTCTGTCAAACGCATTCCTCTCAAAGCTGCAAGCCCGGTCCTTCACGTTCCGGCGTCTTCTTTTATTTGACACGTTCGCCGGAATCTGCTATGATGGAACACAAAGAAAGGAGGCGGGGCGGATGGCGGATGCGCTCGGGATGCGGGTGCGTTTCGTAAAGGGCGTGGGCGACGCGCGCGAGAAACAGCTGGCCCGTATGGGGGTCCGTACGGTGGAGGATCTGCTGTTCTTTTTTCCGCGAAAATATGAGGACTGGTCCTCGCCTGTGCCGCTTGTCGATCTGAAGGCGGGTGAAACGGTCTGTGTGAGGGGGACCGTGAGCTTTCCCGTATCGGTTTACCGCACGCCGGGGGGCACGCTGATCGCGAGAACGATGCTCACCGACGGGCCGGGGCTGCTGCGGCTTGTGTTTTTCAACAACAAATATATCAAAGAACAGCTGAAAGAGGGAGAGACCTACTGTTTTTACGGCAAGGTAACGCGGGATGAAGACGGCAATATGTTCGTTATGGCTTCCCCCGCTTTTGTTCCGGGCGATCAGCCGCCCGGCATGCGCGCGGTCTACCCCGCGACGGCTTCGCTGAAAAGCCGCCAGATCGGCAGGGCGGTCGAAAACGCCCTGGCGCAGTACGGCGAAAGCGTACCGGAGACGCTGCCGGCGGCGCTGATCGAAAAATACCGCTTGCTGCCCATCGGCGAGGCGCTGAAAAAGATCCACCTGCCCGAAAACGAGGCGGATATCCGGGCCGCGAGACGCCGGCTGATCTATGAGGAGCTGCTCATCTTGCAGCTGGGCCTCTGTCTCAGGGGCGATGCGCGCCGGCAGGAGAGCGGCTGCCGCATTGAAACGGACCGTACGGCCGCGTTTGCTTCAAGGCTGCCCTTTGCGCTGACCGGCGCGCAGAAACGCGCGATCGCCGAGTGCGCGGCGGATATGGCCTCCGGCAGGTGCATGCGCCGCCTGCTGCAGGGGGATGTGGGCAGCGGCAAGACCGCCGTCGCCGCCGCGCTGATGGATACCGTTGTCGGCAACGGGTATCAGTGCGCCCTGATGGCGCCCACCGAGGTGCTGGCGAACCAGCATTACGAAACGCTCTCCCGCTTTTTCGGGGAGGGCGTACGCGTCGCGCTCCTCACGGGCTCCACGCCCGCCGCCGCCCGCAAAAAGCTGCTGGCGTCGCTTGAAACGGGGGAGACCGACGTGCTCATCGGCACCCACGCCGTGATCACAGAGCGGGTCCGTTTTCACCGGCTCGCGCTCGCGGTCACGGATGAGCAACACCGTTTCGGCGTGCGGCAGCGCGCCTCTCTCAGCGAAAAGGGCGAAGCCCCGCACGTGCTGGTCATGAGCGCCACGCCCATCCCGCGCACGCTTTCGATGATCGTCTACGGGGATCTCGATATCTCGGTCCTCGACGAAAAGCCCGCCGGGCGGCAGCCCGTAGAAACCTACGCCGTGACGACGGATTACCGGCCCCGTATCCGCCGTTTTCTCAGAAAACAGATCGAAGCGGGGCGGCAGGCCTACGTCGTGTGTCCCCTTGTTGAGGAGGGCGAGACCGACGTGAGCGAGAACCTGCTTTCGGCGCAGCAGTGCTTTGACGAACTCGCCGCCGGGGAGCTGAAGGGCCTGCCGATCGGTCTGCTGCACGGCAGGATGAAGCCCGCCGAAAAGGATCGCGTGATGCGGGCGTTCTCGGCGGGGGATGTAAAGCTGCTGGTTTGCACGACCGTGATCGAGGTGGGCGTGGATGTGCCGAACGCCGCCGTGATCGTGGTGGAGAACGCCGAGCGCTTCGGGCTGTCGCAGCTGCACCAGCTGCGCGGGCGCGTGGGGCGCGGCAGCGGAAAAAGCATATGCGTGCTGGTGAGCGACGCCGGGAACGACGCCGCCGTCGGCCGCCTTTCGGTGATGCGCGAAACGGACGACGGCTTTAAGATCGCCGAGGCGGATCTGGCGCTCCGCGGCCCCGGCGATTTCTTCGGCAACCGCCAGAGCGGCCTGCCCTCTATGAAGCTGGCGGATCTGGTCACGGACGCCCGCATCCTTTACGCCGCCAGAGAGGACGCCGGCGCGATCCTCGCGGCCGACCCCGCTCTGTCTGAACCGGAGCACGCGGCGCTGCGAAAAAAAACAGAGGCGCTCTTCCGGCAGTACGCCGATTGATTTGGTCACAGTGCTTGCTTTTTTTGTTTTGCCGCGCGCCGTGTTTGGTATAATCAACGGAAATTCATAATTTCTCTATTTTTTTCAAAAATATACTTTTCAAATATGCCGCTTGGGTGTATAATAGCACAGGTTGTCAGAGACGACTGTTTTTGTTTTCTTGACGGTACGCCGGTCCTGCCCGGGGGGACAGGCCGGTTTTCATTCATATCAGAAGTGAAAAGAAAAATAAGGAAGTGCGCCTTTTGGAAAAATTTGTCATTCAGGGAGGCAGGCCTCTTTCCGGCGAAATAGAGATCAGCGGCGCAAAAAACGCCGCCGTTGCCATTTTGCCTGCCACGATCCTGGCGAAGGACCGTTTTGTGATCGAGAACGTGCCCGATATCCGCGATATCTCCTCCATGCTGCAGATCCTTGAGGTGATGGGCGCGACGGTCGAGACCCTCGGCCCCAACAAGATCGCCATCGATACCCGCGGCTTTGTATCAAAAACCGTTCCCTATGAGCTTACGCGCAATCTGCGCGCCTCTTATTATCTGCTGGGCGCTCTGCTCGGCATGTACAGCCACGCCAGCGTCGCCATGCCCGGCGGCTGCAACTTTGGGGGCGTGCGTCCGATCGATCTGCATCTCAAGGCGTTCCAGGCCCTCGGCACCGTGATCACCACCGACGGCGGCGTGATCGACGCGCGGGCGCCGCGGCTTGTCGGCGCTTCCGTTTATTTCGACAAAGTGAGCGTCGGGGCTACCATCAATCTGATGCTGGCGGCTGTAAAGGCCAGAGGCCTTACAGTGATCGAGAACGCCGCCAAGGAACCCCACATTGTGGATCTGGCGAACTTTTTGAATCTGATGGGCGCGAACATCAAGGGCGCCGGTACCGATGAGATCAAGATCGAGGGCGTAAGCGAGCTGCACGGCTGCGATTATTCCATCATCCCCGATCAGATCGAGGCCGGTACCTATATGGTGGCGGCCGCCGCCGCGGGCGGGGACCTTACCATCAAAAACGTGATCCCGAAGCACCTGGAACCCATTACCGTAAAGCTGCGCGAGTGCGGCGCGGGGGTGGAGGAGTTCGACGACGCGGTGCGCGTCACAGCCTCCGGCCGTCTTACCGCCTGCAACATCAAAACGCTGCCGCATCCCGGGTTCCCGACCGATATGCAGCCGCAGTTCACGGTGCTGCTTACGATGTGCGAGGGCGTGAGCGTGGTGACCGACAGCGTATGGGACAACCGCTTCCGCTATGTGGACCAGCTTGTGCGCATGGGCGCGAGCATCTCCATCGAGGGCAAGGCCGCCATTGTAACGGGCGTAGACCGCCTGAAGGGCGCGCCTGTCAGGGCGGACGATCTGCGCGCCGGCGCGGCGATGATCATCGCGGGGCTCTGCGCCAAGGGCACGACCGAGATCGAGGATATCATCCACATCGACCGCGGATACGAAGACGTGGTGCGTAAGCTGCGGGGCGTCGGTGCCGAGATCAGCCGGGTCGATTTTCCGTCCCCGACCGCCGGCGCCGTGAAACGCGCTTAAGTAAGAATGAAAACAACGCCGAAGCAGAGCGGAGAGGATCCGGTCCTGTTTCGGCTTTTCTTTGTGAGGAGCGAACATATGCGTCGGCTGTTTATCCGGATCGGGCAGGTGCTGCTCGGTCTGCTGATCTTCTCTTTGGGCGTGCACCTGACCATCCGGGCGGATCTCGGCCTTGCGCCGTGGGACTGTCTCGGCATGGGCCTCGCCGGGAGAACGCCGCTGACCTACGGCGCCGTAATGACTGTAATGGGCGTCGTGATCCTTGGCATCGATCTGCTGCTCGGCGAAAAGATCGGTCTCGGCACCGTGATCGACGCGCTTCTGACCGGCAATTTCGTGCAGCTTTTTCAGTGGGCGGATCCCTTCCCCGAAACGCCGAATGTACCGGCCGGCCTCGCCATGATCGCCGCCGGGCTCCTTCTGATGGCGCTGGGGCAGGTCTTTTATATGCGCGCCGCCATGAGCTGCGGCCCGCGCGACGCGCTTTTGGTGGGGCTCGGCAAGCGCGTGAAGCGCGTTCCCATCGGCGCGGTGCAGGTGCTGTTATGGGGCGTTGTGCTCGGTCTCGGTTACGCCCTCGGCGGCAAGGTGGGGATCGGCACCCTCGTCACCACCTTCGGCGGCGGCCCCGCCGCGCAGCTGGTGTTCCGCCTGACGCGGTTCGAGCCGCGGGACGTGGCGCACGAATCGATCGCGGCGACCTTCAAGGCCGCAAAAGCGGACTGCCGCCCCGGGTAAGAGAC
>CADBOC010000292.1 GCA_902796175.1 Oscillospiraceae bacterium
GACGAGATCAAGGCCCGCATCGCCTCCATCCGCAGCCAGATCGAGATGACCACCTCCGATTACGACCGTGAGAAGCTCCAGGAGCGCCTCGCCAAGCTGTCCGGCGGCGTGGCCGTCATCAATGTCGGCGCCGCGACCGAGGTCGAAATGAAGGAGAAAAAGCTCCGCATCGAGGACGCGCTTGCCGCGACGAAGGCCGCTGTGGAAGAGGGTTACGTAGCCGGCGGCGGCGTGGCGCTGCTCAACGTCGCCGAAAACGTGCAGGCTGTGATCGCGGACGCCGCGACCGCCGACGAGCGCACGGGCGCCAGCATCGTGCTCAGAGGTCTGGAAGCGCCCATCCGCCAGATCGCCGCGAACGCCGGTCTTGAGGGCTCCGTCATCATCGACGCGATCCGCCGCGAGGGCAAGAAGGACTACGGCTTCAACTTCGCCACCGAGGAATATGTCGATATGATCAGCGCCGGCATTCTGGATCCCACCAAGGTGACCCGCTCCGCGCTGCAGAACGCCGCTTCCGTCGCCGCGATGGTGCTCACCACCGAGTCGCTCGTCACGGATAAGCCCGATCCCGCCGCGGACGCAGCCGCCGCGAACGCCGCCGCCATGGCCGGCGCGCAGGGCGGTATGTACTAAGCCCGTCTCAGACGAAGAGCCGAAACAAAGGTTTCCCCCGCCCTGCGTATGCAGTGCGGGGGAGTTTTTTCAGCAAACAGGTATAATACCTCTTACTTTTTCATCCGCGCCGAAGGCGCACTGTGGCGGCGGATGTAGTTCAGCACACGCGTCAGCCCTTCTTTGTTCGGGTGCAAGCCGTCGCTCTGCATGAGCTCCGGGTCGGCGTTGCCGTCTTCGGCAAGAAGACAGGAGAAGGAATCGAGATAGTACAGGCTGTGTTTTTCCGCGATCTTCAGCATCCAGCTGTTCGCTTCGGTGATCGTTGCGTTCGTGATATCGCCCCAGCCGCGATAGCGCGGCGTGATGGGCAGAATAGACTGCAGAACGATCTCCGTCTTCGGGCTGGCTTTTTGGATCTCCCCGATCAGGTTCTCGTACTCCTCCGTAAAATAGGCCTCATCCATGAAAGCGACGCCGTTGACGCCGACCGTGATCAATATCATCGGCGGCTTATGCGCCGCCACCGTCTCGGGTATGGTTCGCTCCACCCCGTCGATGGGGTCCAGGATCGGGAAGCCGCGCAGATACGCGAGCGTCATGGTCCCTTCTTTTCCCGTCCATACCTGTTTGGTATCGTATCCGTCTGACAGAAGTCCGTAAAGCTTGAGCCAGTAGCAGGGGGAATCGCATAAAAACGTGATCCCGTCAATGTACTTCTGCCCGGCGTCCGGTGTTTTCGGAAGCAGGGCCGGGGAATCGTAATCGACGGGCGTGAGCTCCGGATGCTCTTGATAGACCGACTCTCCGGCGCGGTCTGCCGGCAGGGTCGTGGGTTCCGGCACCGTCGTCTGTTCCTCGGTCGTGATCTCAGCCGTGGTCTCCGGCACGGTCGGCTCCCTGCCGCAGGCAGGCAGACAGAGCGCGGAGATCAGCAGCAGCGAGAGGATCTGTTTTTTCATACTGTTCTCTTTCCGTTTCTGTTTTTCATAATCATATCACGAAACCCGAAGAAACGCAACCGTTCTTCGTCCGAAAAAAACGAATGATGAAAGGAGCCGCCGGACGTGCACAGGAATAACGCCTCACCCAAGAAAAAAACAAAACGAAACAAGCGCCTCCGGATATGGACCGCGGTCCTTGCCGTTCTTCTGACGTTCTTCGCCGTGTTCGGCTTTTACGTCGGCGATTACTATCACGCGGATGAGGCTGCCGTCGCCGCGTACCGACCGCAAAACGGCGTAACCGCAAGCGAAACAGAAGACGGCGCGCTTGTATTCACGCCCGAACGCGCGAAGGCCGGGCTGATCTTTTATCCGGGCGGCAAAGTGGAATATACAGCCTACGTTCCCCTGATGGAGGCTTGCGCCGAACGGGGGGTTCTCTGCGTACTGCCGAAGATGCCGTTCAACCTCGCGTTTTTCGATCTGAACGCCGCGAACGGCGTTCCCGAACGCTGTCCGAGCGTCGAACGCTGGTATATCGGGGGGCATTCCCTCGGCGGCGTCGCGGCGGCGGAATATCTGTCTGACCACGCTGCGTCGTTCAGCGGTCTGATATTGCTCGCTTCTTATTCCACGGCCGACCTCTCACACGAGCCTGTTGCGGCGCTTTCGGTCGTCGGCAGCGAGGACGGCGTCCTGAACCGGAAACAGTACGAAAAACAGGCTGCAAACCTGCCCGCAGCCACGACTGAGATCGTGCTCAAAGGCGGTAACCACGCTTTTTTCGGCGTTTACGGTCCGCAGAAGGGCGACGGAGAAGCATCCCTTTCCAACGAAGAACAGATCGTCAGGACCGCCGACGCGATCGCGGCTTTCTGCTCGGCTTCGTTTTTCTGATTGACGAAGCGCCGTTCTTGCTGTATAGTAGACCCGTATAACAAAAAAAGGGAGCCCGCATATGCAGAGAATCATGACCGTACACACCAAAAAAAATCCCGTCATCCCGAAAATGGGCGTCTGCGACCCGCACATCCATGTGTTCCGGGGACGGCTCTGGCTCTACGCGACCCACGACGAAACCCCCGACGCCGGCTGCTTCCGGATGCGGGACTGGCAGATCTGGTCGACAGAGGACTGCCTTACATGGCGGTTTGAGAACACCGTTCACCCGGAGGATTTCTTTATGGGCGCTTCCGACCGCTGCTGGGCGGTGGACTGCGCCGAAAAAAACGGAACATATTACTATTATTTCTCCGACGGCAGCGAACGCACCGGAGTCGCTGTCGCGGAACGCCCGGGCGGGCCGTTTCGCGACGCGCTGGGCAAACCGCTGCTCGACGGCGCCGTGACGCCGACGAGAGAATACGATCCCTCCGTTTTCAAAGACGACGACGGCCTGTATTATCTGGTCTTCGGCGGCCCGGCGTGGGCCTACGGCGAAGGGTGCGGTTATTATATAGCCAGACTCGGCGACGATATGATCTCGCTGGCCGAAACGCCGAAAAAAATAGAACTCGACCACGACGGGGACGACAAGGCCTCGCTGAATAAAATAAACGGCAGATACTATCTCAGCTACGGCGGCTTTTACGCGGTCTCAGACCGCGTCTACGGGCCATACCGCTTTCTGGGGCACACGGGCTCCACGATCGACCATTCAAGCTTCTGCGAGTGGAACGGCCAGCTCTTTCAGGCGATCACGGTGCTGGACCAGTACGGCGAATACCGTTCGAGCGGGCTTTGCTACGTACACGTCCGCGAAAACGGAGAACTTGTCACGGACCCGCTGATCGTGGAATACGGCGTGGGGCAGTACGACGCGGACTGGAACCGCATCGAAGCAGAATGGTTCATGCGCGGCAAAAACGTGAAAAAGGTCGAAAACGCGGACCATTTCGGATTCTCCGTGGAAGCAGAGACAGAGGCGGCTCTCGCATTCCCGCACATCCGGAACACCGGAAACAAAATCGGCCTCGCGCTGCACTACGATCTTGTCGGCGGCGCTGCGGCGGTAGAAGCGCGCGAAGCGGATGAAACGGGAAAGCTCCTCGGCGTATTTGAGCTGCAGGATCCCTCCCCCGTGTTCCGCTGGCAAAACCGGCGCGTAGCCTGGCTCAAATTCAAAGAGAGGCCCACCGAAACGACGGACCTCTGCCTCGTATTAAAACCGGCCCCGGGCGCGGCGCTGAGACTCGATTGCTTCCGCTTTTTTGAAGAAAAGACTGACAATCCTTAAAAAAGAACCTTCAGGCGCAGCCGTTCGGCTGCGTCTTTTTTGATCGGGCGGCAGGAGCAGATCGGCTTCTTTTCGCCGTTCACTTCCACCAGCAGAACATCGTCCCGATACCGCCTGCCGTCGGGTTCGACCGTCTCAGGCGCGGCGGGGTCGAATACAAAGAGTTCCGGATTCTGATGCACACAGAGCAGCGCCTCGGCGTAGCGCATAGTGCAGCACTGCGAAGCCTCATATCCGCTGAGTTTCAGGATCGGCCGCAGGGGGGTAACGCAGGCGTTTGTCCCCGCTCCGCCGTTATCCCGCAGACAGAACTGCAGTCCGTTCGCCCAGACGCGCCTCGCAAGAGTGCGATAGCGGGTATTCCCTGTGATATGATAGAGACCGACCGCCAGCAGCAGGCTGTCCACCACGGCGCAGGGCTCCGTCCACGTATCCTCACGGCCAAACCAGTTGAAATTCTCATAGGTCAGCGTCATACCGTGTTGAATGTAGCGGTCGAATTCACGGATCACGGCGGCAAGGTATCGCCCCTCCCCCGTCGTCTCATAAAAGCAGAGCATACCGCGCAGGCAGGTCAGGGACGTGTGCGTCTGAAAGCCGCTGGCCACCATATCCGCATCGAGAAATTGCCGGAACAGCGTTTCGAGAAAGGGCTTTGCGTCCGCGTCCTTTGTCAGCGCGTAATACCGCGCCACGCCGTCGGCGCACATAAACGCGCAGCCTACGTCCGAGGACAACCGCCAGCCGTTCAGCTCCTTCAGAATATGTCCGTCCACGCCGCCGCACTGTTCCCGCTCCAGCGGGTAGCGGTCGTAAAGGGGCAGAGAGGACAGAAACAAATGCTGAAAGCAGCTCTTCGCCGCTCTCAGCGAAAACGCGTCGCCGAAGATCGCATGATGCATGACGAGCGCCCTCAGATACCAGTTGTGCCCCGAGAGCTGCTGCTCATCCGCCCACGCGCCGCCGGGCGTTTCTCCGAAAAACAGACGGCGGTTCGTGCGTTCGGGCAAATCCCGCATCATCCCGTCGAGCGCCGGGATCTTTCTGCCGCTCATCGCGTAATGACACAAAAAGGCAAGCATCGCCCGGCCCTCCCGGTCCCCTGGCCAGCCGGGGTTACCGTCGAAGACGTGGTCCATATCGTAGGGCGGCCGGTGCAGCCGATTGAAATGCAGTTCGGCATCAAACGCCGGAACCGCGGCAAACACAATGCTCATCGCGCAAAACCTCCTTCCGTATCATTGCCGGATATCCGTTCTGGTCTCCTTCTCGGGACGGATCTTTGCAAGATCCGGCTCCACGCCCAGCACGGGGCAGACCTTGTCGAGCACCGCCTTCGCGAGGATCACGGCGCCGCGGTCGTTGTAGTGGGTGGCGTCGGCGTAGATCTCATCCGGGTCGTACTGCCGCACAACGGAGGCGAGGTCGTTGACCGGGATCCCGTTCTCCTCCATCACGCCGAGAGCCACGCGGTTGATCTCATCGATGTCTTTGTTTTTCCGCACGATCCACGGCAGTACGTATTTCTCATCCCGCCCGGGGGTGGAGAGGGCGAAGATCTGCCGCGCGTTCGGGTATACGTCCCTCAGTCTGTGGATGATGCGGCCGAGATAATAACCGTAGATCTCCGGCGGCGTCATGGGCTCGTCGTAGTGAAAGCGGATCACGTCGTGCAGTCCCGCGTTCCAGTGGATGAGGGCCACATCCTCGCCGAAGCGGTAACGGTGCTCCCAGTCGCCGATGGCGTAATAGGTGTAGGCGGCAAAGCAGGCGTTTTCATCCGGCGAGAGGACGATCGCCTTTCCCTCCAGCGCCTGCCGCACATAGCGGTCGTAATTCATGCGGATGGAGTCGCCGATCAACAGCAGTTTTTTCATGAACGTTATCTCCCTTCGTTTTACAGTCCCGCAAGACTGATACAGTACCCCGGCAGCGCCACGAACGCGAAGAACGCGAGGCTGACCAGCGTAAAGGTTTTGATGAATTTACCGCCCTGTCCCGGGTATTCCCGCACGTAGATGCGGTAGTTGATGACCGAGGCAAGCGACCCGATGAGGGACACGAGGCCCGCCGAATCGAGGCCGTAGAGCAGCGCGCCCACGTTCTCGGCGAAGGGATAGAGCACGATGGCGGCCGGCACGTTCGAAATGAGCTGGCTGAGCAGGATGCTGCCGACGTATTCCCTGCCGGCCAAAGCC
>CADBOC010000293.1 GCA_902796175.1 Oscillospiraceae bacterium
GTGGATCAGGAGAAGATGCAGAAAGCGACCGTCGCGCGGTACCCGATCGTCAAGCCCTACCGCGACGCCATCGAGAACCGCCACCAGTGGACGATCGCGGCGGCCCCATCCGCCGCCTGGGCAAAAACCGTTTTTCCGGAGCTGCCCGAAGAAGAGGCGGTCGAAGCGCTCTGGCGCGCGATCCTCGAGAGCGTGCGTGTGACGGAGGATAACGACCCCATCCTTGCCTGGCGGGAGCACAATGAGAATCTTGCCAAAAGATGCCGCTGGCTCAACGCCCATCATTTCGATTCGCTTGTCTACCACAGTTCGAACGGCACAGATTTCCGCGTGGAGCTGATCCCCCAGGGGCAGTGGTGCGGCGGCGGCGAGACCACAAAGCAGGGCGTTTATTTCAACCCCAATCTGCCCACAGAAGAGATCTTTACTTCACCCTGTAAGGGAAAAGCCGAGGGCACGCTCGTCTCTACAAAGCCCCTTTCTTACGAAGGGCAGCTGATCGAAAACTTCTCGCTGACCTTTGAAAACGGCAGGGTCGTATCGTGCAGAGCGGAAAAAGGGCAGTCTCTGCTTGAAAAGATGGTCTCGATGGATGAAGGCGCCGCCATGCTCGGCGAGGTGGCGCTCATCCCCTGCGACAGCCCCATCAACAACAGCGGTATCCTTTATTATGAGACGCTCTTTGACGAGAACGCCAGCTGCCATGTGGCGCTCGGCAGAGGCTTCAACGACTGCATCGAGGGCTATATGGATAAAACAAACGAGGAGTGCATCGCCCTCGGGATCAACGAGAGCATGATCCACGGTGATTTCATGATCGGTTCGCCGGATCTCGATATCACAGGCTACAAAGACGGCGTCGCCGTACCGATCTTTCGCGGGGGCGAATGGGCGACGGAGATCTGAACGACGGAGCTGCTTTTTTCAGATCCCGGGGCGCCGGAGACGTATAAGATCTTCGATCGTCCGCCGGAAAAACGTCTCTGTTCCATCATATAAAACCGACGTATCTCAGAGAAGGATACGCCGGTTTTTTTCTCGTACAAGTTCATGCGACATAGTTAAGCGGCAAAAAACGGAGGCGGCTCCGTTGTGTGGAACCGCCTCTGTTTCATTTGGTGGATTTTGCGTCGCGATCGATGCTTACTGCGCTTTGAACAGGCAGGAGATCGCTCTGTCGGCAATGCCCAGAACCGCCGCGATCACGGGCTGGTTGAGGATGTTGCCTTCGTTGTTGTTGCGCTCCAGAACAGCCAGCAGGCCTTCGAAGTCGGCGTTCATCAGGTTGCCGAGGATCGCGTCGTTGATCAGCGTGTCAACGGCAACGGCATAACCGTCTCTGCCGGCGCCGGTCAGGAAGCGGAAGTCGATCAGCTGGTTGAGAACAAGGCTCAGCTTGTTGTAAGCGTTGCCCTGATAGGGGTCATAAACGCCGCGCTGGGTCGTAACGCCCCTGGCTTCGATCACGGCCGGGATGCCCTTGATGTAGTTCAGAGCCCAGTCGGTGATGTCGTCCGCGTATTCGTTGCCGCCCCAGGAGGCAGCCTCGGCGGGCGTCTCATACTTCAGGAACGCGGCGTTGTTCAGCATGGCGCCGATGCCGATGCCAAGGCCGATGCGGTCCGCAAGATCCTTCGCCTGATCGGTGGTGAAGCTGTTCACCTTATTGCCGGAGAAGATCTCGTTCTTAAGAGAGGTGAAGTCATAGTTGAGCGTCAGCCAGTTGGAGTTCGTGGCGGTATAGTATACGGCAAGAACGCCGAGCTGCTCAAGGGTCGTCGCGGAGGCAACGGCCTGGGCTGAATACTCGCTGTTGGAATCGAACCAGGTCTTATAGAAGAGCTTGAGCACCGCGACGGCGATGTCTTCCACGCTCATTTTGTTGACCTTATCAGCGGTAAAACCGGTGAAGTCAAAGCCAAGATTGTCGCTGACGGTCTTGTTTGCCATAAGGGGCAGGATGTAGCGGCAGATCTTTTCCAGGTTCTTGTTCAGGTTGCCCTTGTTAAGGCCCTTGGTAAGGCCGAGCTTTGTAAATTCAGCGGGCTTGAGAACGGTTTCGGCAAGTTTCACGATGAGGTTGTTGAGCTGGCTCAGAATGCCGCTGGTCTTCGCCGCTTCGATCTCCTCCGCGATGGTGCCCTTCGTAACGGCGGGGATGGTCTCGTTGAACACTGCCTTGATCTCGTTCGTTACCGAGATGTTCTCGATGAACTTCGGCAGGTTCTCGTTGATCCAGCTGATGGCGAACTTGCTGTAAACGTCGCCGGCGTAGGTGCCGAGCAGATCGTAGAAGCTGAGCTTGAGAGCGGCGTCGGCTTCTTCTTTGCTGACGGTCACTTCGCCGTCGCCGGCGGTCGCTTCGGGAAGCTGGTCAAGGCCTACGGCCGCGCGAAGCACCACGCGGGCGTCGGCGGCGGTGATGCCCGCTTCGCCGTCCACGTCGGCGGCAAGAGCCTGGGTATCGCTCAGCGTCTCAAGACCGACGGCAGCGCGCAGCACGATACGCGCGTCGGAGGCGGAAACGCCGGCCTCTCCGTCCACGTCGCCGGGGGTATAACCGGCGGCGGGTTCTTTGATCAGAAGAAGCAGCGCGGCGGCAAGCAGCTCGTCGGCGTCAAAGTCGCTGTAAATGCTCTTGCCCCAGTCGCCCTTCGCGGCGGCGGCGTCTTTGTCGAACTTACCGGCTTCGGCGTGACCGTCGATCAGCAGATAAAGATAGCTCTTGACAAGCAGGGGAACGTTTTTGATCATGCTCGCGGTATCGCCGAGATCGATAAAGTTGCTGACGATGCCGAGATTCAGGTCGCCGTTCAGGGCCTTTCTTACGATGCCCATATTGTCGTTGAGCCACTGGATCAGGCCGTAGATCACGTTCAGGTCGCCCTTGGAGCGGCTCAGACCGTTCAGCGCGCCGCCTTTGAGGTCGTTCGCGATGCCCAGATCGATCACAGGCGTGTTGAAGATCGGAATTCTGTCATCAGCCTTATCGCAGAGGGAATAAACGGTTTTGAGCACGCCGTCCACGCTTGTGAGGTCGAGCGTGATGCCGATCACTTTGACAAGTCTCGAAACGGGGCCGTACCAGCTCTGGCCGGTGATATCCTTCGTCCATACGGGCAGGTTGTTGTCAAGCCAGTCGAGCAGCACCTTCGCGGCTTCTTCGTCGGTCAGGGAGGTGACGTCTCTGCCGGCGATCAGAGCCGCGAGGCCGTCGTCTTTCAGAAAGCTGAAGACGAGACGCAGCACGGTGCCGGTCACCTTAGTTTTGGAGGCGTTGATGTCGCTTACCAGTGATGATACGATGTTGCCGAGGCTGTCGTTCTGGATCAGCTTCTCAACGGTGTTGTAGGTCTCGGTTTTCAGCGTGCCGGCAAACGCCGTCGGCAGCACGGAGAAGACCATCACAACGGAAAGAATCACACTGATAATCTTGGTGGATCTTTTCATGGGGAGATACATCCTTTCCTGTTTTTTATAACGGTCCGCCGGATCGACGAATCAATTACGCTATATAGTTTATGATAATTTCGCACAAAAGTCAAGTAAAATTCACACTCTTTTTTACATTATTATAACAATCAGCGGCGAGATTATAACAATCAGAGGTGAGCCCCCCGGGGGGGCGAACGCCCGCCGGGGGGGTAAAAAACGCAGACGTCCTCCGCTGTCCCGGCTGAACGCTCCGTTTGTTGATATAAAGTGTAAAGAAGACTACTTGCATTGACATTTTAAACAAAATAAGCGTAAAGGCAAAAAGCATGACAGGCAAACAGGCGGAACTGCATTTGTGCAAAAGTGACAAATCGATTGAAATTAAAGGATCGCTCGGCAGGCTCGCACCGCCCGGAACGCTGCATGGATAGAATGTAAAGTGAACAGCTGTGCACCTTGATTCGTCATGATCTGCGAAAGATCGCCTCGGATTGCCGCGAAATGCCGATATCCGGCGGCATTCTCTCTGTAATTGATACAAAATTTGTCTTTTTGCCTGAAAAGACTTGATTTCATATTTTTTATCCCTTATACTTCTACTGTCATTGCTTGGGGGCAAAGGAGGCGGATCTCAATGCGTTTACTGGAAGATAAGATCCGGCAATGCGGCGCCGTGCTGCCGGGGGAGATCCTGAAGGTCGACGGTTTTCTCAATCACCGGCTCGACGTCGGCCTGATAACGGAGCTCGGCAAAGAATTCTACCGCGTATTCCGGAACGACGGCGTTACCGTGATCGTCACGGTCGAAGCCTCCGGCATCCCGCTCGCGTTTGCCGCCGCGCAGTTTTTCAACGTGCCCGTCGTAT
The DNA here is from genome assembly GCA_902796175.1 of Oscillospiraceae bacterium. Lineage (GTDB taxonomy): Bacteria > Bacillota > Clostridia > Oscillospirales > Acutalibacteraceae > RUG806. The sequence continues at coordinate 4,302 of CADBOC010000293.1, forward strand.
TCGCGAAAAAAGGGGCGCATAAAAACGTGGGGAACGACTGCTATTCCGCCGACGTTTATTCCTATACAAAGGGCGTTTCTTATCCGGTGCTTGTTTCAAAAAAGTATCTGACCGCCGACGACCGCGTGCTGATCATAGACGATTTTCTCGCGAACGGCGCCGCCGCAAGGGGGCTGATGCAGATCGTGAAAGAAGCCGGCGCTTCGCTTGCCGGCGTCGGTATCGCGATCGAAAAGGGCTTTCAGCCGGGCGGCAGGGCTCTCAGGGAAGAGGGCGTAAAGCTCGTATCTTTGGCGATCGTGGATTCCATGACGGATGATTCCATCACGTTCAGGGAAGACGCGGCGCTGAGATAAATAATTGTTTGGAGGAACAAAAAGTGAAAAAGGCAATCAAAGTACTCTCCGTCATCCTTGCGCTTTCCCTTGTGTTCGCTTTCGCTGCCTGCGGCGGCAAAACGGACGGCGGCAAGGATTCTACCGACGCCGGCGCGTCCGAAAACGCCAGCGGCGCGACCGCCGCCACGCAGGAGGCCGTTACCGCGGACCCCGACAAACTGGCCGGCATCAAATTCGGTCTGATCTGTCTGCATGACGAGAACTCCACGTATGACAACAACTTCATCATGGCCGCGAAAGAGGCGCAGAAAAAACTCGGTCTCAGCGACGATCAGGTCGTCATCAAGAAAAACATCGACGAATCCAACGCCTGCTACGAGGCTGCCTGCGATCTTGCCGAAAGCGGCTGCAACATCATCATGGCGGATTCCTTCGGCCACGAGTCTTATATGAAGCAGGCCGCGCAGGAATATAAGAACGTGCAGTTCTGCCACGCGACCGGCACCAGCTCCAAAACCGCCGGCATCAAGAACTTCCACAACGCGTTCGCTACGATCTATGAAGGCAGATTCCTTGCCGGCGTCGTTGCCGGTCTCAAGCTCAACGCCATGATCGAAGCCGGCGACATTGAAGCCGATAAAGCCGTTATCGGTTACGTCGGCGCGTTCCCCTACGCGGAGGTCAAATCCGGCTACACCTCCTTCTTCCTGGGCGCGCGTTCCGTTTGCGAGACCGCTACCATGAAGGTCGTTTACACCAACAGCTGGTTCGACATCGATCTTGAGAAGACCGCCGCCGAAAATCTGATCAACGACGGCTGCGTGCTCATCTCCCAGCACGCGGACTCCGAAGGCGCTCCCAAGGCCTGTGAAGCCGCCAAGATCCCGAACGTCGCCTATAACATCGATACCTCCTCCATCGCGCCGGAGACAGCGCTGGTATCCTCCCGCATCAACTGGGCGCCCTACTATGAGATGGCGATCACGGCCGTCGCCAACGGTGAAGAGTTCGCGACCGACTGGATCGGCACGATCGAAACCGGTTCCGTCGAGCTGCTCGACCTCTCCAAGAACTGCACCGAAGACGCCGCCGCAAAGGTCGCGGAAGTGAAAGCGAAGCTTGCCGACGGTTCTCTGAAGGTTTTCGACTGCTCCACCTTCACGGTAGACGGCAAGAACCTTACCGAGTATGAGGCCGACGTCATCGACGAGGGCGATTTCAAGCCTGATACCAACGTGATCCTGACCGACGAAGCTACCGGTATCACTTACTTTGCCGAATCTGACGAACAGTTCCGTTCCGCTCCGTATTTCGATATTCTGATCGACGGCATCACCGAGCTCGGCTGATCCAACGGAATAAGCTTTATAACCAAGGGCGAAGCGTTTTATGCTCCGCCCGCGGTTTTTTTCAAATCATTTTGGAGGTACAAGGATTTGAGCACGCCCGCGATAGTCTTGAAAAACATTACCAAAACCTTCGGTCAGATCGTTGCGAATAAAAACATCAATCTCTCCGTAGACCGGGGCGAGATCGTAGCCCTTCTCGGTGAGAACGGCAGCGGTAAGACGACGCTTATGAATATGATCGCGGGGATCTATTTCCCCGACGAGGGACAGATCTTTATCGACGGCAGCGAGGTCGTGATCAAATCACCCAAAGGCGCGTTTCGGTACGGCATCGGTATGATCCACCAGCATTTCAAGCTTGTAGATCTGTTTTCCGCGGCCGAAAACGTGGCTTTGGGCCTGAAAGAAAAAGGAAAATTCGATATCAAAGAGGTTGCCGAAAGGGTTCGGCAGATCAGCGGGCGCTACGGCTTTGATATCGATCCGAACAAAAAGATCTATGAAATGTCTGTTTCGGAAAAGCAGACGGTTGAGATCATCAAAGTGCTTTATCGCGGCGCAAACATTCTGATCCTGGATGAGCCCACCGCCGTTCTTACCCCGCAGGAGACGCAGAAGCTGTTCGCCGTGCTCCGCAATATGAAAAAAGACGGCAAATCGATCATTATCATTACGCACAAACTCCATGAAGTGCTTTCGATCTCAGATAACGTCGTTGTGCTTCGCAAGGGCGAATACGTCGGCACCGTTAAAACGGCCGAGACCGATGAAGCGCAGCTCACCGAGATGATGGTCGGTAAAAAGATCGCGCTCAATATTGAGCGCAGCGAACCCGAAGAAAGCGCCGACCGGCTTTTCGTAAGGGGGATCGACCTTACGAATCACGACGGCGTAAAGGTGCTGGACGATATCACCTTTACCGCGAGAAGCGGCGAGATCCTCGGTATCGCGGGGATCGCCGGCAGCGGTCAGAAGGAGCTGCTCGAGGCGATCGCCGGCCTGCAGAAGCTGGACGGCGGCGAGATCGTGTATGTGAATCCCGCTTCCGGTCAGGAAGAGGATCTCCGCAACAAAACGCCGATCCAGATACGGGAGCTCGGCGTGCGGCTCTCTTTTGTTCCGGAAGACCGTCTCGGTATGGGGCTGGTCGGGAATATGGATATCATCGACAATATGATGCTCCGCTCCTACAAAAAAGGGAGATCCGTTTTTGTGGAGCGCAAGGGCCCGAGAGAGCTTGCGGATAAAGTCATATCCGATCTTGAGGTCGTTACCCCCGGGCCGACCACGCCGGTGCGCAGGCTTTCAGGCGGCAATGTGCAGAAGGTGCTTGTCGGCAGAGAGATCGCCGCCGCGCCTACGGTTCTGATGGCCGCGTACCCTGTCAGAGGGCTGGATATCAACTCGTCATACGCGATCTATAATCTGCTGAACGAACAGAAAAGAAAAGGCGTTGCCGTCATCTTCGTCGGCGAGGATCTGGACGTGCTGATCGAGCTGTGCGACCGTATTCTGGTGCTGTGCGCAGGCAGGGTAACCGGGATCCTGAACGGCAGAGACGCCGATAAAAGCGAGATCGGATTGCTTATGACCAGGCAGAGTGGAGGAAACGACTGATGAGCGCCCCGAAAAAAATACATGAACCTCCGTTTCACATTGTAAAGCGTCCGGCGATCGCGCCGTGGAAAGCGCTGCTCATCCGGGCGATCGCGATCGCGGCGGCTCTCGCTGTTTCTTCGCTGGTCCTCTTTGTGTTAACGAAAAAATCTCCGTTTGAAGCGATGCGTCTCGTATATGAGGCAAGCTTCGGCGTTTTCAATAAAAACTCGGACCGCGGCTTTTTTGCGCAGGTGTTCACCGGCAGAAGATTCTGGGCAATGCTGCAGGATCTGTGTATGCTGCTTGTGATCGCGCTTGCCGTAACGCCCGCGTTCAAAATGAAATACTGGAATCTCGGCGCGCAGGGGCAGGTGCTGTTCGGCGGGCTCTGCTCGGTTGCGGTGATGTTTTATCTCAGCAGCGGATACTGGGAAACGCATAAGGCGCTCGTGCTGCTGCTGATGATCGCCGCCGCTGTGGCCGGCGGTATCGTCTGGGCCGTGATCCCCGCCTTGTTCAAGGCGCGGTGGAATACGAACGAATCGCTGTTCACCCTGATGATGAACTATATCGCGATCCAGCTTGTATCGTGCATGATCAACGTATGGGTTCCCACCGGCTCCAGCGTGATGGGCGTTGTGAACCAGAATACGCAGATCGGCTGGCTGCCGAACATGACGTTCCCCGAAGCATGGGGCATGTCTCCCTCCGCTAAAAACTATTTTTTCAACATTGTGATCGTGCTGGTTCTCACCGCCGTCATGTTCGTGTATCTGCGTTATTCAAAGCACGGATATGAACTGAGCGTGGTAGGGGAGAGCGTGAACACCGCGAATTATATCGGCATCAACGTAAAAAAAGTGATCATCCGTACGCTGGTCTTTTCGGGGCTTCTGTGCGGCGTCGCCGGTTTTCTCCTTGTCTCCGGTACCGATCACAGCATTACGACCGGCCTTGACAGGGGATACGGCTTTACGGCGATCATCGTGGCGTGGCTTGCAAAGTTCAACCCGCTGACGATGATATTGACGTCGTTCCTGATCATATTCCTGGACCGAGGCGCGAGCGACATCGCGATGAACATGGGCTTTAATGAGAGCGTCGGCGATATCATTACGGGCATCATCATCTTCTTTATCATCGGCTGCGAATTCTTCATCAATTACAGAATCGTAAAGACGCATAGGGAGGGTTGAAAACATGCCGGTCATCATCACAAAGATCATTGCTTTTTTTGCCGCTGCGGTCGTGCAGGGCGTACCGCTTGTCTACGGTTCAACAGGCGAGATCATCACCGAAAAAAGCGGACATCTGAATCTCGGCATCCCCGGCATCATGTA
>CADBOC010000294.1 GCA_902796175.1 Oscillospiraceae bacterium
CGGTCGACCCGTTTTCGGAAACCGATTCGGGAGAGGCCTTTCCCGCGGGCGACGCGTTCTGCGTGTACCCGGGCAAAAACGGCGAGCCGCTTCCCTCGCTGCGCCAGAAGGTGTTTTACGACGGATTGCAGGACCTGCAGGCGCTTGAGACCGCCGAGGCGCTGCTCGGACGGGAACGCGTAGAAACGCTGATCTCAGAGACCCTCGGCGAGATCACGTTTTCACAGTACCCGATGGACGAAGAATCCTTCTTCCGGTTCCGGGAAACGCTCTGGCAGGCGGCAGAAAACGCCGATAAATAAAACAAAAATAGAGACGGCTCCCGAACAAAGGGCCGTCTCCTTTTTTTCTTTTTTTTCGCCTTTACGGGCCGTTCAGCCCGGGAACACAAAGGCGTTCTCCCCCGCTGACAGGGGGAATCGCCCGCCGCCGTGCAAAAGAACGGCCGAAAGCGTTCCCGAGAGCGTCACGGTCAGCCGGACGGCGTCGTTCTCCCTGTGCCATTTTACGGATATTTCACCGTTTTCAAACGCGCGTCCTCCCTCTGCTCTGCCGATCGGGGCGGCAAACACGGGGGCGAGCTCAAGGTCTTTCCACCCCGCGCCGTCTTCCCTCTGCCGTATGCCGAGCAGATACGTATACAGACACGCGTCGACCGCGCCGAACATCGGATGGCTGTGCGAACGGTCCCGCAGCGACCCGGGGAAGTACTCCCACAGCGTGGTCGCGCCGCGCTTTTTCATTTCAGAAAACGAATGCTCGCTTTCAGAGGCCATCAGCCGTACGGCGAGATCCCCGTCTCCGTTTTCGAACAGCACGCGGGTAACGGTCTCGGTGCCGAAGATCCCCGTATCGTAGCCCTGCCGTTTTTCGTAGTAAGCGACAAGGTTCCGGTAGGTCCGTTCGTCGCCGAGGCCGATATCGACCGCAAACGCGTTCGCGCCCTGCCGGCATCCCAGAAAGTTTCCGTCCCATTTGTTGAAGTACGCGGCCGTGACCGCCTGTTTTCGCGCGTCGATCCTGCGCTCCAGCTCCGGGATATCGCGCTCTCTGCCGATCAGCGCCGCGATCTTCACGCACTGCCGCAGCGATCTGATGTAAAAACAGTTGTTCACAAAGGGAGCCGGCAGAATGATATCCTCCGGCGTGCACCAGTCGCCGAGGCACCACTCGCCCTCTTTGTCGGAAACGATCAGGCCGTTCACCGTTTTGGATTCCAGATAATCGAAATACCGGAGCATGGCGGGGTAGCATTTTGTCAGCACGTCACGGTCCCCGTAAAAACGGTAATACCGGTAAGGCACTTCCACAATGGCGCAGCCCCACCCGCCGGGGCCTCCGCCGGAACGGATATACGGCGCCGTATACTGGATATGGCCGGTCAGCAGATCCTGACAATCCAGGACGTCGTCGATCCATTTTCGGTAGAACGCTTTTGCGTCAAGCGTGAACATGGCGGCGCGGCAGGCCAGCTGCCCGTCGCCCGTATAGCCCCGCCGTTCAAGATGGGGGCAGTCTGAGGGGATACCGCCGTGCATATTCATAAGCTGCGTCGTAACGAAGGCGCGGTCGATCCAGTTCAGCGTCTCTGAGTCGCAACTGAATTCCGCGACGCGCGCGGCGGGCGTATGGATCTCTTCCGCGTACAGCACCTCGGCGGGGCCTTCCACGGCAAAATACCGGAACCCAAACCACGTAAACCGCGCCCTCGCCCGGGTCTCGGCTCCGCCGCAGATAAACGTGAGCGTCTGCCCGTGCCGCCAGACGGGATCCGGCGTTCCCCCGGGCGTGCGCTCCTCCGAAAAAGATACCGTAACGCGCTCGCCCGCTTTGCCGTAAAGACGCAGCACGGGGGTACCGGTCAGATTTACGCCGCAGTCGTAGGCGCGGGCTTCTTCGTTCAGGCATACGGGCGTATGCCGCCGGACGGCGCGGTCCGCCGGGCAGTCCGGAAAGAAGTATTCCGTTTCGGGCGCTCCCGCCGCCGCCGCGTTGGGCCAGGCGCTGTCGTCATACCACGGATCATAGGCGCCTGCGGCCGGCAGCCGCAGATCCTGCGTTTCGCGTTCGGTCAGATCGTATTCCGTTATAAACCCGGGGGCGATCCGATCCCGTTCGGAAGAGCAGAAGGAAAAGGCCCCGTTCTCATCCTCTCCGGACAGCCGCCAGATCACCTTCGCGTATCCGAAACGCGCTTCGTTATCCCGGTCGTACCATCCGCCGCCGAACTGTACGGCAAGTACGTTTTCCCCTTTTATCAAAAGGTCCGTTACGTCGAAGACCGGAACAAGAATGCGGTGTCCGGCAAGACGTTCCCCGACAGGGTAATCTCTGCGGGGTTCATAATCCGTATTCAGCGGCAGAAAACGGTCCTCCGAGACCCGTCTGCCGTTGATCCGGCATTCGAAATAGCCGAGCCCGACAACGTAAAGCGTCGCCTTTCTGACCGTACCCGCGGTAAACCTGCCGCGCAGGAACAGGAACTGCCCCGTTCGGGGTTCGGGCGCGCCCAGCCAAAGCGCGTCCCCGAACACGTCTGTCTGTTTCATCTGCGATCCCTCCCGACGGCTGAGAGCCCCTTACTGTTTTTCGCGCCTGAGACGGAACGCGACGGAATTCTTGAGATAGGTCAGGTAATCGGCGTCCCTGCACATCGCCTTGCCGGGCGTATCGGAGAGCTTTGCCACCGGTCTGCCGTTTACGTACTGCAGCTTGATCACGATGTTCAGCGCCGGCGCAGAGGTATCGTTGGAAACAAAGGTGCCGATGCCGAAGCTGACCTTCGTCCTGTCACGGAAGCGGTCGTATAGCTTCTGCGCGCGGTCAAAATCCAGACTGTCGCTGAACAGCAGGAGCTTGGTTTTGGGATCGACGCCGTAGCTCTCATAGTGCCGGATCATCTTTTCGCCCCACGCATAGGGATCGCCGCTGTCGTGCCGCACGCCTGTGTAGTTGTTGACCATCGAACGGTCAAAATCGAGGAGGAAGAGATCCGTTGTGATCGTATCGGTGAGCGCGGTGCCGTTGTCTCCCTTGTATTCCTCGTACCAGTCTCGCATGGCGTAGTGGTTGCTGTATGCAAGCGGAATGGAATCGATCCCCTGGTACATCTGCACAAATTCGTGCGCGTAGGTGCCGATGGGGGTCACGTTGTATTTCATGGCAAGATACACGTTGGAGGTGCCGACGCAGTTCTTTGTTTCGGTTACGAACCGGCGCACGACCTCATCCTCCCATTCGCGCGAGAGCCTTCTGCGGCAGCCGAACTCGGCGAACTTAAACGTATATGTGCCGTCGTTCATGGCCCTGATCTTCGCATTCAGGCGCTCTTCGGTGGAACGGCGGAGCGTTTCGTAATCGTAGGACATGCGGAAGTACACTTCGTTGATGATCTCAAGCAGATAGATCTCGAACTGCATGGCGGAGAACAGCGGCCCCGAAACCACAACGCTCAGCTCTCCCGAATCCGAAAGACCGATCTTCACGTAATCGCGGATCGGCCGCCACAGCCGCAGGAATTCAACGTAGTCGTTCTTGATAAAGCGGATGGAGCGGAGATAATCCAGCTCTTCGTTCGTAAAACGCAGCGAGCAGAGATGGCCGACCTGCGCTTCGATCTCCTTTGCCATTTCGGGCGTGAACACAACGCCCTCGTTGCGGCATTTGAAATAGTATTCGCCAGACAGATCGGTGTGCCTGTGAAAGATCACCTGATCCATATTGAATTTATAAAGATCCGTATCGAGCAGCGATACAACGATCGGTTCCAGTTTCATGCGTATGTTCCTTTCCGCTTTTTAAGCTATGATATCGATCTGGCAGCTCTGCATCGTGGCGATAGCGGCCTCGTGCGCCGCCGGCGTGACGCCCGCGCAGCACCTCGCGTCTACGCAGATGGGGCTCTCGGGGAAATGCGCCTTGAGCAGCAGGGCGTTCGAAACCACGCAGATATCGGTGCAAAGGCCGATGAGCTCGACCGAGAACGGCTCATCCCCCGCCGCCTTCGCGATGAGGCCCGGCAGATCCACAGAACCGAAGGTCCCTTTTTCCACCGGCGTATACGGCCGGTCTTTCAGCGCCTGCGCGACCGCTGCGTCAAGCAGCCAGCCCGGCGTGCCCTTTACGCAGTGCGGTACCGGCAGCTTTCTGCCTTCGGCCGTGTCAAGATAGGCTTCGGTATGCGTATCGAAGGTAACGAAGATCCCGCCTTCGAAGGTACGGATCTTTTCCGTCACGGCGGGCAAAATCGCCTGCGCCTCGGGGGTGCCGAGCGCGCCGTCGACAAAATCCTTCTGCATGTCCACTACGACCAGAAACTGTTTCATGCTTCTTCTCCTTTTTCGGTTTGTTTTTTTCTGTAAAGCTTCGCGGGCCGGTGCCCCGCGCCGCTGGTATACGAATCGGTCTCCTCAACGTAATCGCTGATCTTTCTGCGGAAATTCGCCGGAAGAAGCGAGATATTCATGACGGTCTCCTGCACGCGCTGCAGCTGGGAGAGCGTAAACGTCTCAGGCAGAAAATCAAAGATCAGATCGATCCTTCTCGCGTTTTCCCGCAGGGCGGTCAGCGCGGCGGCGATCATGCGGGCGTGGTCGAACGCGAGCCCGCCGGATTCTTCGATGTGAAAGAATCCCGTTCCGAACGCCGTTTTTTCTTCCCGCAGAACCGCCCGCAGAGATACGTCCTGCCAGGTAAGGTCCAGAAGATACAGACCGTCTTCTCCCCGGTCGAAATCCACCTCGAACCACTGCGCGTCGGCCGCGTCGTCTCCGCCGACCTGCCGGACGGAATCCTCGCTGATCACACAGGCGTAGCAGTTCGAGATGATCCATCCCCTCGGGTCTCTGCCGGGCTCGCTGAACACGCCGACCGGCATCAGCGACACCGGGGCGACGTTCGTCTCTTCGCGGATCTCGCGAACGGCGCAGCTCTCCACCGTTTCGCCCGGCTGCAGAAAGCCGCCGGGCAGCGCCCAGCAGTCTTTGAACGGATGCCCGCCCCGGCGCACCAGCAGAAGCGTGAGCCTCTGCTCGCTGTCCTTTTTATAATCGCCGCTCTCGCTCGAGCGCACCATAAACGCGGCGACGTCCGCCGTTACGGAGGGTCTCGGGTATTTACCCGGGTCGTACTGTTCAAGAAATTCTTTTTCACTGATCATAATCGTTCTCCCTTAAGAGCCGTCACGTTTCATCCGCCGGCGCAAGCAGGCGGATGACTTCCCTTACCGCCGTTTCATAACGGGACTGATAGTCCCCGCTGACCGTTATAAAGCTTTTTCCGCGGGAATGCAGAAGATCCTTGATCTGCGCGCTGTATTTATACCGGTCCGCATGGATCACCTCGCTTCGGTCCCCGTCCTGCACAAAAGCAACGTCCGGTTCGAAGAACAGGATCAGGTCGTAATCGTTCAGGGCGTTGATCGCGTCCGCCAGCGCGTCGTTCTTCGTGATACCGGGATCGTCCAGAAAGCGCATATAGAACTGGGTCACAAGCGCGTCTGTATCGATGAAGAGCACGCGGTTCGCGTTGTTCAAGGCCTGGATCTCGTTGAGTTTATGCCGCAGAAGGATCTCGGTAAAATCTGCAGACAGCATCAGGGTATCCGTGCCGCTTCGTTCTGAGATCTCTCTGCCCGCTTCTTCGATATAGGTCGTGTTGAAACGGTTGGCAAGATTGATCGTCAGCGTGGATTCTCCTGTGCTTTCACCGCCGATCAGAAGCACTTTTTTTACATAATAGGGCTTTACGACGTTCGGCAGCCAATCCCAGTGCCCGTAAGGATCGCGCCGGATCCCGGTAGAGCTGATCCCGTTGCGCGGGAATACGCGGAACTCGCTTTCCGGATAACAGACGTTCCAGAAGCTGTCTTCCCCGTAATCGCTTCCGCAGAAAACGACGTCGATCTTCGCGCCGATCATTTCTTTTACCCGGTCGGCGTCCCTCTGCCAGTACGCGGGGCCGTAAGCGCCTTTGTCAGGCGCTTCATCCGTTAAGATAATCATTTTAACATTGCCGATATGTTTTGTCAACTGATAGATCCAACGGTAACGGATCCTGACGTCGATCTCTGCCCTTTGCGTTCCGACGCTCAGAACGATATAGAGCGTTTCACAGAGATTCGCCGCCTGAATGATACAGTCCACATGCCCGAGGTGCAGCGGATTGAACGACCCGCCGTACATACCCGTTTTATACCTCATTTTTTTTCGCCTCCCTGTTCCACCGTATGAACATGATCACGGCATTTATCAGATATACGCTCCACATGGCAAGGGTGGCGACCGTTTCGCCGCCCTGAGCAAAATGCACCGCCCACATCGCCACGGTCACAATGTCCACCACGATCCAGAGTACCCACTGTTCGGTCAGGCGTTTTACAGAGAGTATCTGCGCCACAACAGAAACGACCGTACTCATGCTGTCGATAAAAGGCAGATTGCCGCCGAGCATCCGCAGGATAAAACCGTATCCTGCGATGCCGGCCCCGGTCGCGGCATAGATCCAAACGCTCTTCCGGAGCGGCATACGGGCCTTTACAACTTCACCTGTAGAATCGTCCATATGCTTTTTCCACGCAAACCAGCCGACAAAATTCATGGGAAAATAGTAGATCAGATTGAGCATCACCTCGCCGTAATACTTCGCCTGGAACGAGATGATCGCATACGTTACGACGTTAACGGTACCGAAAACAAACGACGAGCGCTTCCCTTTGCCCGTCAGGATCACGCACCATACGCCCGTTAACGCGGAGATCAGGCTGATCCAGTTGTCTTTCCAGTATACGGAAAGGCCGAGGATCACGGCACTTGCAAGCGCAAGCCAAAGCACCTCGAGGGGTCTCCAGCCCGTCAGCTCGCTTTTCATGTATTTTTTCAGCATGACAGTTTCACCTCTTTCTGACAGGCGGTCGCTTTTTCCGGCTGCGCGCGATCCGGAATATACCCTGCCTGTTTTTGTTACTGTGATAATATCACAATGAACATTTGTTGTCAAGCCTTTTTTTGAGATCAGCAAAAAAATGTTTCGTTGCCCTCAGACCAAACGAAAAAAAACCGGGAAATCGCGTACTTTTCCCTGCGCGACGTCCCGGCTGTCTGATCGGCCGCCCCGTTCAGACAGCCGCACAGACACATTATGACAGAGGCTTTCTTTCGGGCGTAAGCCCGGACAACGCTCTTTTTTATGATTCAGCGCACAGACAGAACCGTCTTTTCATATTCGCGCACCGGCGTCAGATAATCGGCCGGTACGTCCGCACGGGCGAGATACTCGTTCCACACGTCGCCGAACGGCGCGGTCTTGAGCTCCTCCTGGCAGACCATAAGCGCGGTCATGTCGTTCGCGTCCTGCAGCTCTTTGAGAGAAGCGGGCTGCAGCAGCGCAAACAGCAGCGCCTTATGTACGCTGCGCACGCCCGTCACCCAGGCGGAAATACGGTTGATGGAGGCGTCGAAATAATCGGTCGCGATGAACACGCGGTCAAGCGCGTTGTTGCGCACGATCTCCTTCGCGATCTCGCGGGTCTCGTCGTCGAAAAGCACCACATGGTCGGAATCCCAGCGCACGGGGCGCGTGATGTGCAGCGCGATGCGGTCGTTGAAGAGCAGCAGAGA
>CADBOC010000295.1 GCA_902796175.1 Oscillospiraceae bacterium
AGGTATACGCCGATCCGGCCGCCTTCGACCGCAAGATCACCGTGCCGTTCTGCATGGAATCCCCGCTCTCGGGCGTAGGGATCAAAGACTTCACCTACGGCGTATGGTACCGCCGTGCCGTCTCGCTCACGGAAAAAGAGGCCGCCGGGCGTACCGTGCTGCATATCGGCGCGGCGGACTACCGCACCGTCGCCTATATCAACGGCGAAAAGGCGGGCGAGCACAAAGGCGGCTACGTATCGTTCAGCTTCGATATCACGCCCTTTGTAAAAGCAGGGGAGAACGAGATCGCTCTGTACTGCGAAGACGATACGCGCGACCCCATGATCCCGCGCGGCAAGCAGAGCGAGGAATATTTCTCCCACGGCTGCGACTATACGCGCACCACCGGCGTATGGCAGACCGTGTGGCTTGAGTTTACGCCCGAAAGCTACATAGAGGGTATGCGCTGTTATCCGGACGTTGACGGCTGCTCCGTCACCCTGCAGCTGTGTCTTGTCGGCACGGCGGATCTTTCGGTGGAAACGTCCTTCGAAGGCCGTCCCACTGGCAGTATCAGCCGCGCTTCTCAGACGGGCGTTGTCACGGTGAACGTGCCGCTTTCCGAAAAGCAGCTCTGGGAGCCCGGTCACGGCAGGCTTTACGACCTCGCGCTCACCTTCGGCGGCGATACGGTAAAGTCGTATTTCGGCCTGCGGCAGGTCTCGCTGGACGGATATCGGTTCCTGCTCAACGGCAAAAGCGTTTTCCAGCGCACGGTGCTCGACCAGGGCTTTTACCCCGACGGGATCTATACCGCCCCCTCGGATGAGGCGCTGCTGCGCGATATACGCCTGTCGATGGCGTACGGCTTCAACGGCGCGCGCCTGCATCAGAAGGTCTTCGAGGAGCGTTTTCTCTATCACTGCGACCGCGAGGGCTACCTTGTGTGGGGCGAATACGGCAACTGGGGGCTGGATCACACCCGCCCCGAGAGCGTCTACGGCATTCTGCCCGAATGGCTCGCCGAAGTGGAGCGCGATTTCAACCATCCCGCGATCATCGGCTGGTGCCCCTTCAACGAGACCTGGGACCGGCACGGCTGCCGGCAGTTCGACCCGCTGCTCTCCCTCGTTTACCGCGCCACAAAGGCGGCGGACCCCACGCGTCCGTGCATCGATACCAGCGGCAACTACCACGTGGAGACGGATATCTTCGATCTGCACGATTACGATCAGGATCCCGTCTCGTTCCGTGAAAAGCTCGACCGCTTCGTGCGCGAGGGCCGGCCGGTCAACCACTGCGACGACCGGCAGACCTACAAAGCGGGGCAGCCCGTGTTCATGAGCGAATACGGCGGCATCCGCTGGAGCTGCGGCGAAGACGGCGGCTGGGGCTACGGCGACGCGCCGGAGGACGCCGAGAGCTACAAAGCCCGCTACAAAGCCCTGACGGACGCGCTGCTCGACTGTCCGCTGATCATGGGCTTCTGCTATACCCAGCTCACGGACGTGGAGCAGGAGCAGAACGGCTGTTACCGGTACGACCGCGGCGAAAAATTCGATCCCGCCTTTTTCTATGCCGTCAACACTCGCAAAGCGGCGATCGAAGAAGGATCATGAAACAAAAAGCGGTTTTTATGGGGACGAAAGAGGCGATCGAAAACGCCTACAGCGGCGAAACGCGGGCGCTGCTCGCCGGGGAGCTTGAGATCCTGCCCGAATACTATACGGAAGCTGTTCTGCGCGACGGCGGCGACCACCCGGAGCTCAGAGACGTCTCTTACGTCTTCTCCACCTGGGGCATGACGGCGCTCTCCGAAACCGAGATCGCCGCGCTTCTTCCCGCGCTGAAGGCCGTGTTCTACGCGGCGGGTACGGTGCAGGCCTTCGCGCGGCCCTTTATGGCGCGGGGCGTTCACATTTTTTCCGCCTGGGGCGCGAACGCCGTGCCGGTGGCGGAGGTCACGGACGCCGAGATCGTGCTGGCGAACAAGGGCTTTTTTCAGACCATGCACAAGGGCGGGGAGCCCGTCTGGTCTGAGCACGACTTCGCCGGGCCCCACCCCGGCAATTACGGCGCCGCGGTCGGCATCATCGGCGCAGGCATGATCGGCTCTATGGTGATCGAACGGCTGAAAGCCTTCCGCCTGCGGGTTAAGGTCTTCGATCCCTTTCTTTCGGAGGAACGCGCGGCGGCGCTGGGCGCGGAAAAAACGGAGTCTCTGCCGGAGCTCTTCGCCTGTTGCCATGTGATATCGAACCACCTCGCGAACAACGCCGAAACGGTCGGCATGATCGACAGGCGCTGCTTCGACCGTATGGCGGAAAACGCCGTCTTTCTCAACACCGGCCGCGGACAGCAGGTGGTGGAGGCGGATCTGATCGCGGCGCTCAAAGAAAAGCCCGGCCGCGCCGCGGTGCTGGACGTCACATGGCCCGAGCCGCCCGCCCCCGGCAGCGAGCTCTATACGCTCGGCAACGTGATCCTCACCCCGCACATGGCGGGGTCCCTCGGCGACGAGGTGGCGCGCATGGGCGAATACATGTACGCCGAGTATAAGGCATTCTCCGAGGGCAGGCCGACAAAATACGAGGTAAGCGGGCAGATGCTCGCGACCATGGCGTAATAAAACGATCAGAGGTCTTCCGTGAAAATATTTTCGCGGGGGACCTTAAAAAATCCCTTGACAAAGCGGAAGAAAAGCGGTATAGTATAGGTATATTAGCACTCTGTATGTGTGAGTGCTAAAAACTTTGAAAGAGGAATGAACGTCATGAGAAAAAAGCAGTTCAAAGCAGAGAGCAAAAAGCTCCTCGATATGATGATCAACTCCATCTATACGCACAAAGAGATCTTTTTGCGCGAGCTGATCTCCAACGCCAGCGACGCGGTGGATAAGCTCTATTTCCGCTCGCTGACGGATGAGGCCGTCGGCATGAAAAAAGAGGATTTCTGCATCCGCCTTACCCCCGACAAAGAGGCGCGTACCCTCACGGTCTCCGATAACGGCATCGGCATGACCGCCGAAGAGCTTGAGAGCAACCTGGGCGTGATCGCCCGCAGCGGCTCCAAGGTTTTCCGCGAAGAGAACGCCGGGGGCGACGGCGCCGACAATATCGAGATCATCGGCCAGTTCGGCGTGGGCTTCTATTCTGCCTTCATGGTCAGCAAAAAGGTAAAGGTGATCTCCCGCGCCTACGGCAGCGACGAAGCGAACTGCTGGGAGAGCGACGGCGCGGACGGCTATACGATCAGCCCCGCCGAGAAAGAGACCGTCGGCACCGATATCATCCTCTATATCAACGACAATACGGATGAGGTGCAGTACGACGAGTTCCTCGATACCTATCGCCTGTCGGCGCTGGTGAAAAAGTATTCGAACTACATCCGCTACCCCATCAAAATGCTCGTTACCACCTCCAGACCCAAGCCGAGAGCCGAGGACGCGCCCGCCGACGCGCCCACGGAATATGAGGACGTTACCGAGGACCGCACCCTCAACTCCATGCTGCCGCTGTGGAAGAAGAACAAATCCGAGATCACGGAGGAGGAGTACGCCGCCTTCTACAAAGAGGTGTACCACGATTACGAAGCGCCCCTGCGCGTCATCCACAGCAAAACCGAGGGGCAGGCGACGTACAACGCCATGCTCTTCATCCCCTCTCACGCGCCGTTCGATTATTACTCCAAGGAGTATCAGAAGGGTCTGCAGCTCTACTCCAAGGGCGTGCTCATCACCGATAAGTGCGCGGACCTGCTGCCGGACTACTTCAACTTCGTCCGCGGTCTGGTAGACAGCGAAGACCTCTCCCTCAACATCTCCCGCGAGGTGCTGCAGCACGACCATCAGCTGAAGCTCATCGCCCGCACCATCGAAAAGAAGATCAAGAGCGAGCTGCAGCGCATGCGCGATACCGACCGCGAAAAGTACGAGACCTTCTTCGCCGCCTTCGGCACGTCCCTCAAGTTCGGCGTGTACAGCGATTACGGCGTGCACAAGGATACGCTCGTCGATCTGCTGCTCTTCAAATCCTCGTTTGAGGATAAGTACGTCACCCTCGCCGAGTACCGCGAGCGTATGCCCGCGGATCAGGATGCGATCTACTACGCCGCCGGCGAGACCAAAGAAAAGATCGATATGCTGCCGCAGGTGGAGGCCGCGAAGGCCCGCGGCCTTGAGATCCTCTACCTCACCGATTACGTGGATGAGTTCGCCATCCGCACCCTGATGCAGTTCGACGAGAAGAAGTTCGTCAACGTCTGCGACGCCGAGGCGAACTTCGCGACGGAGGAGGAGAAAAAGGCCCTCGAGAGCGACAACGCCGACGCCGAAGAGATGTTCGCTTTCATGAAAGAGACCCTCGGCGACGCCGTGCAGACCGTCCGCTTCACGAACAAGCTCAAGACCCACCCCGTGTGCCTGTCGAGCGAGGGCGCCGTCTCCGCCGAGATGGAGCGCGTGCTCAACGCCATGCCCGGCGCGAACGGCGAGGTGAAGGCCGAATTCGCGCTGGAGATCAACGCCGAGCACCCCATCGCCGCCAAGATCAAGACCCTCTTCGCCGAGGATAAGGATACCCTCGCAAAGTTCACCAAGCTCCTCTACGGCGAAGCCCGCCTCATCGGCGGTATGCAGATCGAGGACCCGGTGGAGTTCTCCACGCTCATGTGCGAGCTGATGGCGAAATAAAACACAGATCATCCGCTTCTCAGCAGATAAATCCCATGCAGAAACAGCCGTTCCCGCGTGGGATTTTTGTTTAACCTGTAAGAAGGAGAGCCCGATATGAAAGCGATCCCGTATATCCTGTTCTTTTTAGTCATAGGTCTGGTCGTCTATTTGAAATATAAGCTCCCGGAGTTTAAGAAGGAGGCTGACCTGAAGGTGAAGAGCGCCGCCGTTCCCAAGCCATCCGTCCGTAAAAAAGAGGCGGCGCGGCTGACGGAAAAAACGGATGAAACGCGCCCCGCCGGGGCCGGGTCGCCGGTCGGGACCGAGATCGCCGGAAATGCGGAGCAGCCGGCCGCCGGACCGGCGGCCCCGAAAGAGCCCGCGCGGTCTCAGCCGGAGCCGGCGATTTCTCCGCAGGAGCAGAAATGGAAAGCGCTGGGCGAGCTCCGCCGGATCGCGTACCGCGGCCCGTTGGACGATCCGCATTGGAATGACTTCTGGCAGAATACCTGTCCTTCGCTGCCGGAGGAGATCAAACCGCAGGTATATTACGAGGGCTGCCGTATCGTACCCGATCTCGGCAAAGGCGGTCATCACCCTTTTTCCGCATACCCTTACGCGCCGTTCTCCTTTCTCGGATACCCTACGGACGGGGAGGCGTGGTTCGGCGTCGCTTTTGTCGTCAATCGAGCCTGCTTTGAAAAAAAGGACGTTACGTTGTTTTATCGGGACGGCGATTATGCCGCATCCAAACTCCCTCTCAGATGGAAAAAGAATGAGAATTGGTCCTATTGGCCTTATTGGGACGGCTCCTGGACCGGTATGGTGGAGCTGATCGTCCGGTATTCCAGCGGGGTCGGCGACGTGGCTGTCTGTTCCCGCTATTCGCCGCGCGAACGCCGCCCCGAAACCTATATCCGTTTCCGTTTGGATGAAACAAAGATCAAAGAGACCGTTGTCATCGCGGGGAAAGAGATCCCCACAAAAGATTTCGGCGGGTATGCGATCGTGATCCCGCGCCTCGGCGAGTTTGCCCTGACCCTCGGGGAGGTCGAAAACGAAGCGCTGATCACGCTGATGTGCGACGATTTTATTATTAAATGAATAGCAGGGACTGCTGAGCCGGGCCCGTCCCAAAGCGCGTAAAGCCACCCATTCGCACGGCAGCGCGGCACGGGTGTGCCGCGCTGCGAGTGCGATGGGGTGACCTTATGCGTTATAAGGGCATGTCTGCGGGAAAGACAAAGCAAAAAAAAGATCTCCGAACGGTTCAGACTGCCGTAGGGAGATCTTTGTTTTTATGGAAATGCGGAGAACGCTCCTGCCGTCTCAGACTCAGGCGAGAAAGCTGAAGACCTTCAGCACGTTGTACTGAAATACGTGGATGATCAGGAATCCGAGCAGACGGATGATACCGGCGGGGAGGCGGGATTCGTCGGGGTTGAGGTCGGCTTGGGCGGCCTCGTTATAGAGCTTTACAAGGCGCTCGTCGCGGCTGTCCGAGAGGCTGAAGATATGATTGATCACCGCGAAGACGATCGCGTGCAGGGCGAGCTCGCCTGCGATGTGCTCATAGCTCATCACGTAATCGATCTTGCCGTAGCTGTCCTTCTGCATTTCTTCGCCCTGCTTTTCGTAGAGCTGCTCCACCAGAGAACGGAAGACGTCGTAATTGAAGATCTCGGGGTTGTTCTCCACGTCCACGCGCAGATAGAGCGTGCCGTCGGAACCGTTCACAAGGTGATAGGAGAATTCGCAGGTGTCGGCGATCAACGCGGCGGCCGCGGCGGGGTCGTCTACCTTGATGAACAGATATTTGCGGATCAGCGTTTCGAGCTCCGCTACGGTGTATTTGCCGGCGGGCGTGAGCGGACCGTCGTCCGTCTTCTGCCGGACCTGCGGCGCGCGGCTCTGCGCGGCGGGGGTAACGGCGGGCAGCTCGGCGGCCGTGGCGCCGGCGTCGTTGTAGGCGTTCAGCAGCAGGTCCGTAAAGGCGGCGCCCGTGTCGGCGGTCACTTCAACGGCGGAGAGATCCCCCGCAATGCGGTCTGTAAGGCGCTTCGCGGCGGCGGTCAGGCGGTCTGCGCCCGGCAGCGTGGCGGCGCCCGCCGAAAGCGGGACCGTAAGGCAGAGCGCCAGCGCGAGCAGAACGGCAAGCAGTTTTTTCTTCATGATGAAAGACTCCTTTTCCGATAGTTGTACGCATACAGACTACCATATTTCCGAAAAAATGTCAAGGCGTTACCCGTCGATCGTGAAGATATCGTGAAAGCGCACGGCGCGGTCGGTCAGCAGCAGCGTTTTTGCCGCCGCGTCTATTTTTACGACCGTTCCCTCCGCCGTAAAATAGCCGTCCGGCGCGTAGAGCGTGAGCCTTACGGGGTCTCCGGGCCCCAGCGATCTGAGGCGCAGGTCAAGGCGCTCGGTCTCTTCTTCGCTGAGCTCCCGGCGCGGATGAACCGCCTGCTCCTGCTCCAGCAGAGCGTCTTCAAAGCCTGTCAGGGCGGCGAAGGGCATGAACTGCTTGGCGCGCTGCGCCGGGGGCATTTTGGGCCGGATCTTATTGGGGCTCACCGCTCTTGTGCCCTCCGATCTGCAGATTGCGTTCGCGCGTGGTGGCGGCGGGGTCAAAGTTCATGCCTTTCAGGATCGCGTTTTTGCCGTAGCGCTCCTTGATCTCCAGGATCGCCTTCTGCAGGGCGGTCTCGCGGCCGTCAAGGCTGCGGTCGCCGAAGAGGCTGAGCTGCACCGCGCCCTCGGGCGCCGTATCGTTGCAGCAGACCGTAACGCGCCGGATCTTCGCGTCGGGATCCGCGATCCTGAGATACAGCCGTTCCACCGCCGGGATGATCGCCTTGTCGCTGTTCGTGGCGTATGGCAGCGATACGCTGCCGCGCGCGGCCGGCGGATATGAGCCCGAGGCGTAGCCGATGTAGAGCGTGACGCTGCCGGTGATCTGCTTTTTTTTGACAAGGTCAAGGCAGAGCAGATCCGTCATCTCTTTTACGATGATCCTGCACTCGGGGAACGTGTAGTCGCGCATCAGCACCTGCCCGCGCGAGAGCGAGTGCGATTTTGAACGGTATGCTTTGATATCCGCCATCGTCGCGGTCTCGCGCCCCCAGGCGTGGTCGATCAGCAGCTCCGCGTCGACGCCGAAGAGCCTGTAGAGCGTCTCTTCGTCCGCTTCGGCGATCTGCCGCATGGTGCCGATGCCGTTGCGCTGCAGCCTGCCGGCGATGCCGTTGCTGATGCGCCAAAAATCCGTGAGCGGACGGTGGTCCCACAATATCGCCCGGTAGCGCTCCTCCGTCAGCTCGCCGATGAAATCGGGCGCGTGCTTGGCGAGGATATCCAGCGCGATCTTGGCGAGATAGAGATTTGTGCCGATCCCGCAGGTGGCGCAGATGCCCGTTTCATCCCGCACGCGGCGCAATATCGCCCGCGCAAGCCCCCTTGCGCTCTTTTTGTACAGAGGCAGGTAGGCGGTGACGTCGATAAAGGATTCGTCTACCGAGTAGACGTGGATGTCGCTTTTGTCGAAGTAGCGCAGGTAGATCCCGTAGATGCGCGCCGCGTAATCGATGTAGAGCTGCATGCGCGGCGGCGCCTTGATATAGGGGATGTGGGGCGGGATCTCGTAGGCGCGGCAGCGGTTTTTTACCCCCAGCGCCTTCATGGAGGGGGATACGGCAAGGCAGATGGTGCCGCCCCCGCGTTCGGGATCCGCCACGACCAGATTTGTTTTTAAGGGGTCCAGCCCCCGTTCCACGCACTCCACAGAGGCGTAAAAGGATTTGAAATCGATGCAGATATACTGTTTTTGCGGCATAAGATCGCTTCCGTTATAAAAATGAAATGAAGTAGAACATTTGTTCTACTTCATAGTTTACACTCTTTTTATCCGTTTGTCAACAGGAAAAATATACGGGGGCTTTCACCGTCCGATGAAAGCCCCCGCGGAATCTGC
Source organism: Oscillospiraceae bacterium (assembly GCA_902796175.1). GTDB lineage: Bacteria > Bacillota > Clostridia > Oscillospirales > Acutalibacteraceae > RUG806. Next base: position 8,625 of record CADBOC010000295.1, read on the forward strand.
GGAACAGGATGGATCAGTCTTCGTCGTCGTCCGCCATGCTGGATTCCTCGATCACCTTCTGGGCGACGTTGGCGGGCGCTTCCTCATAGCGCGCGAACTCCAGCGAATAGTGGCCTCTGCCGGCGGTAACGGAGCGCAGCGTGGTGGAGAAATCGCCCATCTCAGCCATGGGGACCTCCGCCTCCAGCATCTGCATCTTGGGTTCGTCCGCGGGGCCCATGCCGAGCACGCGGCCGCGGCGCTTGGTGATATCGCCCATGATGTCGCCGAGGTTATCGTCCGGCATATAGGCCTTCAGGGTG
>CADBOC010000296.1 GCA_902796175.1 Oscillospiraceae bacterium
CCTGCGCGAAAAAACGCGCTGCAGGCGGATCCCTGCCGAGGCCGGATGGGCGGAGCTCCGCAAGCCGGATCTTCCGCCGGATATCGGCCGTGAAAAAACCGGAACAGGCGGCGCCCGTTCCGGCATACTATTTCAGGATCAGCGGAAGGCGGTCTCAGCTCCCTGCCGCCGGCGTGAGCACGTCCGCCGCCTGCAGACGGTTGGGGTCGCGTTCGATCAGCGGCATATCGCCGTTTTTCACGCAGCCGAGGGTGACCGTGATCTTCGCGATGGTCGGGTCGGCGGGGGCGGTGAACATCACAGGCAGCAGCACACGCTCCATGATGGCGCGCAAGCCTCTCGCGCCGGTTTTGCTTTCGAGCGCGGTGCGGGCGATCTCCCTGAGCGCGTCCTCTTCGAACGAGAGCTCCGTGTTGTCAATGGAAAACAGGCCCTGGTACTGCTTGACGAGCGCGTTTTTCGGCTCGCAGAGGATGCGCACCAGCGCGTCCTCGTCCAGATTCTGCAGGGCGGTCAGCACGGGCAGACGGCCCACCAGCTCCGGGATCAGCCCGTAGCGGACGAGATCCTGCGGGATCACCTGCAGCATGATGGAGTCGTAGTCGAGCTCGGCGCGGGAGGCAAGCTCGCTGCCGAAGCCCAGCACCTGGTTGCCCAGGCGCTTCTCCACGATGCGCTCGATGCCGTCGAACGCGCCGCCGCAGATAAAGAGGATGTTGGAGGTGTTGATCTGCAGAAACTCCTGCTGCGGGTGCTTGCGGCCGCCCTGGGGCGGAACGTTCGCGGTCGTGCCCTCCAAAATCTTGAGCAGCGCCTGCTGCACGCCCTCGCCGCTTACGTCCCGGGTGATGGAGGTGTTTTCGGACTTGCGGGCGATCTTATCGATCTCATCCACGTAGATGATGCCGCGCTCCGCCCGCTCAATGTCGTAATCCGCCGCCTGTATCAGGCGCAGCAGGATGTTTTCCACATCCTCGCCCACGTAGCCGGCTTCGGTCAGCGTGGTGGCGTCCGCGATGGCGAAGGGGACGTCGAGGGTTTTCGCGAGCGTCTGCGCCAGAAAGGTTTTGCCGACGCCCGTGGGGCCGAGCAGCAGAATGTTGCTCTTTACGATATCCACGTCGATCTTCGCGCGGCGGTAGATGCGTTTGTAGTGGTTATAGACCGCGACGGAGAGAGCGATCTTCGCCTCGTTCTGGCCGATCACATATTCGTCGAGCCTTGCCTTGATCTCCTGGGGCTTGGGTAGCTTTCGCATCGTTTTTTTTGGGGGGGCGTTCCGCTTTTTCTGCCCGGAATCCCCGTCGATGATCGCCCGGCAGTTTTCCACGCACTCGTCGCAGATGTAAGCGCCGGGGCCCTGGATCATCATGGCGACCTGGTCCTGGGTGCGTCCGCAGAAGGAACAGCGGATCTGATCCTTGGGATCGTCGTATTTAGCCAATGATATTCTCCTTCCCGTGTCAGAACGGCGTTCAGCGTTTGTAGAGCACCTTATCCACAAGCCCGTACGCGCAGGCTTCTTCGGCGGACATAAAGTTGTCGCGCTCGGTGTCGCGCTCGATCACCTCGAGCGGCTTGCCCGTTTCGGCCGCCAGGATGCGGTTGAGCTTGTCGCGCGTGCGCAGAATGTGGTCGGAGGCGATCTTGATATCCGTAGCCTGGCCCTGCGCGCCGCCGAGCGGCTGGTGGATCATGATCTCGCTGTTGGGCAGGGCAAAGCGTTTGCCGGGGGCGCCGGCCGCCAGCAGAAACGCGCCCATGCTGGCCGCCATGCCGAGGCAGATGGTGGAGACGTCGCATTTGATATACTGCATGGTGTCAAAGATCGCGAAGCCGGCTGAGACGGAGCCGCCGGGGGAGTTGATATAGAACGAAATATCTTTTTCGGGATCCTGCCCTTCGAGGAAAAGAAGCTGCGCGACCACAAGACTCGCGGTCACGTCGTTTACCTCTTCGCTGAGCACGACGATGCGGTCGTTGAGCAGACGGGAGAAAATATCATAGGCGCGTTCGCCGCGGTTGGTCTGCTCGATGACGGTCGGCACAAGCGCGGAACGGGGATCAAAAATCATGGTGGAACCTCCTTTGATAATGAAAAACGGTCGGAGCGGTCAACCGTTCCGGCCGTTCTGTTCAAGCCGGTTACGTTCAGCTTTGACGTTTTCCGGGGTGTTTATACGGAAAAAAACAATTCTGCGATCATTCCTCGCCGTCCGCGGCCGCGTCGGTTTCGGTCTCCTCTTCCTCAACGGCGTTTTCCATTACAAGCTCGCCGGCCTTGCGGGCTCTGAGCTCCTTTGTGAGGCTGTCGGCGGCGACTGCTTTCTTTACGTCTTCCACGTCCATCTTATAGCGCTCGGCCATGGCGGCGTATTCGGCGTCGAGATCCTCTTCGGTGATCTCGATGCCTTCGAGATCGGCGATCTTCTGAAGGGCAAGCTCGATGCGCACGTCGCGCTCGGCGCGGTCGCGGTAGGTCTCGCGCAGCTTATCCTCATCCATGCCGAAATAGGAGAGATACTGCTCAAAGGGGATGCCCTGCGAGGAGATGTTGTATTTGAACTCGCTGATCATGTTGTCGATCGCGTGCTCGATCATGCACTCCGGGATCTCCGCGTCCACCAGGTTCGAGAGCTTGGTGTAGATCTCGTTTTCAAAGGTCGATTTCGCGCTGGCGGCGCGGCTTTCGGTAAGGGTCTTGCGGATGTCGGCGCGCAGCTCCTCGAGCGTATCGAACTCGCTTACGTCCTTGGCGAACTCGTCGTCCAGCTCAGGCAGCTGTTTTACCTTGATGCCCTTGACCTTTACTTTGAACACGGCGTCCTTTCCGGCCAGCTCCTCGGCGTATTCCTCGGGGAAGGTGACGTTCACGTCGAATTCGTCGCCGATGGCATGCCCCTCGACCTGCTCTTCAAAACCGGGGACAAAGCTGCCGGAACCCAGCTCCAGATCGTAATCCTCACCCTTGCCGCCGGCGAACGCGACGCCGTCCACAAAGCCTTCAAAATCGATGGTGGCGATATCGCCCTTTTGGGTGCCGCGGTCGTCCACGTCCATCTCGCGGGCGTTGTTCTCGCGGCGCTTTTCAAGGTCCGCGTCCACGTCGGCGTCCGTTACCTCGGCCGAAGGTTTAACGGCCGAAAGCCCTTTGTAGTCGGCGATCTCGATCACGGGTCTTACGGTCACCTTAAAGGTGAGGGTCGCGCCGTCTTTGCCGACCTCGGTCACCTCAAAATCGCGCGGGGAATCCACGGGGTCGATGCCTGTTTCCTCCAGCACGCTGTCGTATTCGGCGGGGAAGAGCGCGTCAAGCGCGTCGTTGTAGAAAAAGCCCTCGCCGTACATGCGCTCGATGAGGTGACGGGGCGCTTTGCCCTTGCGGAAGCCCGGTACGTTGATGCGGTTTTTCTGCCGCAGATATGCCTTGTTCAGCGCGTTGTTGAAGGCCTCCGCACTGAAGGAGACGGTAACGGTATATTCGTTGGTGCCTGTCTTTTCAGATGACTTGAGCATGATGTTCCTCCTGCGTTTTGATAATAATTACCGAATTATAACTGTTGTATTATATCAAATCCTACTTTAAAAAGCTACTGTTTTTTTGAAAAAAACGGAAAAGTTTACGCGAGGTCGATCCGTCTGGGGCAAAAGCCGATAGAATCCGCGGAGATCAGAGAAAAACGGACGCCGTTTACCGTAAAATCCCGGTAGCGCTGCGACGTTTCGCCGTGTATGTGGCCGAAAAAGCAGCGCTTAACGCCGAACGCGGTGAGCTCCCGGAAAAGCGGCTCGCAGATGAGACCGTCCGCCGTTACGGGGTAGTGCAGAAAAACGACGGGCTCAAGGCCCAGCCCGGCGGCGGCGGTCAGCCCCGTTCTCAGCCGTCCGGCTTCGCGCAGGATGATCCGTTCGTTTTCTTCGGTTGGGGCGCCTTCGTCAAAAAACCAGCCCCGCGTACCGCAAATCGCCGCGCCCTCGGCTGCAAAGGCGTTGTTGAACAGAAAGCGGATCGTTGAGAAACCGTTCGTTTCGGTGAAGGCCCGCATTTTTTTCATGGTCGTCCACCAGTAATCGTGGTTTCCCTTTCCGAGGATCTTGACGCCGGGGAGCGCGTTCAGAAACGCGAAGTCGGGCTTTGCCTCCTCGAGCGACATACCCCACGAGATATCCCCGGGCAGCACCACCGTATCCTCGGGCGAAACCAGTTTTTCCCAGTTCTCTTTCAGTTTTTCCGTGTGGTTTGCCCACCCGCGAAAGATATCCATCGGCTTATCCGTGCCGAAGGAGAGGTGCGGATCGGCGATCGTGAACAGCGCCATATATCAGTCCGCGATCCCGAGAAGACGGTAGACTCTGTCTGTCATCTCGTCCCCGGTGCAAACGTCCGTAAAGCGAGGGGCCTTGCCGCGCAGGGTTTTGAGCTGTTCGGGGGCGGGGACGCCGGTCAGCCGTTCAAGCTCCTCAACCATGTCGAACTCGCTGTCGGAGCCGGCGGCCCCGCCGGTGATCGCGCCCAGAACGGCCTTCGAGAATTTGTAGGGGGAGGCGGTGCTCGCGATCACAGTGGGCGTGCGGTCTCCGGTCTTTTCGCGGTAGGCGTTGTATACGTTCACCGCGACCGCCGTATGCGTGTCGCAGAGATAGCCGTGTTCGTTAAAGACCGCGGCGATGGTCTTCGCGGTGCCCGCGTCGTCTGTGCAGCCGGCAGCGAAGAGCGTTCTCAGCTTTTCGAGCAGGCCGCCGTCCACGGTGTATTCGCCTTTTTCGGCAAGATCGCCGAAGAGACGGCGTACCGTTTCGTCGTCGCCGCCCGTCAGATGCCAGAGCAGACGCTCCAGATTGCTGGAGATCAGAATGTCCATCGAGGGCGAGACCGTGGTGTGGAAGGGGCGGCGGCGGTTGTAGCGTCCCGTGGTCAGAAACTCGGTGAGCACGTCGTTTTCGTTGGAGGCGCAGATCAGGCGGTTTACCGGCAGCCCCATCTCACGCGCGTAGTACGCCGCCAGAATGTTGCCGAAATTGCCGGTGGGAACCGTGACGTTGATCTTTTCGCCGTTTCGGATCGCGCCGTTTTTGATCAGATCCGCGTAGGCGGAGAAATAGTAGACGATCTGCGGCGCGAGTCTGCCCCAGTTGATGGAGTTCGCGGAAGAGAAGGTCATGTTGTGGCGCGCCAGCGTTTCGATCACCTCGGGCGAGGTGAAGATGCGCTTCACGCCGGTCTGCGCGTCGTCGAAATTGCCCCGGATCGCGCATACGCCGACGTTTTCGCCGGCCTGCGTCGTCATCTGCAGCTTCTGCATGGGGCTCACGCCGTCGGAGGGGAAGAAGACCAGGATCTTTGTGCCCGGCACATCGCGGAAGCCCTCAAGCGCGGCTTTGCCCGTATCGCCGGAGGTCGCTACCAGGATCACGGTCTCTTTGCCGCCCGAAACGCGGGAGGCGGCGCCTGTCAGCAGATAGGGCAGGAGCTGCAGCGCCATATCCTTGAACGCGCAGGTAGGGCCGTGCCAGAGCTCCAGAATGTGCGCGGTATCGTCCAGCCGCTTTACGGGGGCTACGGCCGGGTCGCCGAAGCGTTCCGTATACGCGCCGGCTGTATCGGCCGCGAGCTCCTCGTGCGTGTAATCCGTGAGATACAGGGAAAGAATGCGGTTCGCTCGCTCCACGTAAGGCGCGTTCACAAGGCCCTCGATGAACGCCGCGTCTGTTTTCGGGATCGAGGTGGGTACAAAAAGCCCGCCCTCTTCGGAGATGCCGTGCGCGATCGCGAACGAAGCCTCCGCCCTGAGGCTGCTGTTTCTGGTAGAGGTATAGTTCATGTCTTTGTCCTCCTGTGCCGATCGATTCATATAGATTTTTATTATAGCAAATGCGCGCCGTTTTGTAAAGTTTTTCTTTTATAAAGAATAAAAAGGATGTTGAAATCATGTCCGGATAATGGTATACTGAAACAAATACGGAGGTTTTTTATATGTTTGATCAAACCATTCGCGATCTTGTAAGCGCGGCGGCGGACCATGCCGAGATCCGTCTGCAGCGGGGTGAAGCGCACCGCGTCAGCGTTCTCAGCGGCAAGCTTGTGGGGAACGTATCCTCCCGGAGCGCCGGAGCTATGGCGCGCGTATATAACAACGGCGTATGGGGCGTCGCGAGCTCCTGCAGCTCGGATGAGACCGAGCTCAGGCGCCTTTTCGCGGCTGCGGCGGAGAACGCTTCGCTGCTGAACGCCCGCCGCCCGAAGAACAGAGGTCCGCTCGGCTCTGGCGCGCCGGTGTTTTATGAGGATCGGCGCGTCATCCGAAAAACGGAGCAGAAGCAGCTCATCGATTTTGCCATGGCGCTCGATTCTCACATCGGCGGCAGCTACCCGGGGCTGCTCTCGCGCAGCGTGGGTCTGATCGCGAACTGCGGGCAGAAGACGCTCTATACGGAGAACGGCGGGTTCTCTTACCAGATCTTTCCGCGGTGCTACGCGGTGGTGGCCATGTCTGTCGATACGCCGGACGGCGAGCCCGTGGAGCTGTTTGACGTATTCGGCGGCGGCGCCGGCTTTTTTACCGATTTTTACGGAGATCCCGCGGCGCTGTACGCGGGGGTGGACCGCCTGTATACCGAGCTGATGCAAAAGCGCGAGGGCGTCTTCCCGAACGCGGGCGTGCGCACCTGTGTGATCGATCCCGCCATCAGCGGTATGATCGCGCACGAGGCGGTCGGTCATACGGTGGAGGCGGATTTCGTGCTGGCGGGGTCCGTCGCGAAGGGCGCCGTCGGGCAGGCCGTCGCTTCCCCCCTTGTCAGCATCACGGATTTCGCCCATACCGCCTTCGGGCAGGCGGCGCCCCTGCCGGTCCGTGTGGACGACGAAGGGACCCTCTGCGCCGACGCGCCGCTTATCCGGGACGGGATCCTGACGGGCTATATGCACAACGCCGAATCCGCCGCCGTCTTCGGCATGGAGAACCGCGGCAACGCCCGCGCGAACGCGTATTCGGATGAACCGCTGATCCGCATGCGCAATACGGCGATCCACCCCGGAACCGATAAGCTGGAGAATATGATCGCCTCGGTCGAAGACGGCTATTATCTCACCCGCACCCAGAACGGCCAGGCGGATACCACCGGCGAGTTCATGTTCGGCGTTACAAGCGGCTACGAGATCAAAAACGGCAAACTCGGCCGGGCGCTGCGCGATACCACGATCTCGGGCGTCGCGTTCCAGACGCTGAAAACGGTGGATATGCTCTCCGACGGCGTAAACTGGGATTTCGCCGGGCACTGCGGCAAAAAACAGCCTATCGCCGTTTCGATGGGCGGACCCGCGATCCGCTGCCGCGTGAACATCGGCGGCAGATAAGCGCTGCCTGACGCATGCGCCGGGCAGGCATGATACACCTATCAATTTTTAAGGAGCCGGTATGGAACAACTGAAACAGATCGCTTCCCTCGCGCTTTCGGCGCTGACGGAAAACGGCGCCGATCAGGCGCAGGTCAGCGTGGTCCGGGGCGAAGTAGAAGAATATAACGCGGACGCGGGCGAGTTTTCCCTGATCCGCAGCGTGTTTACCGAGGGCGTCGCCATGAAGGCGGTCACCGGTCATAAAAAGGGTACCTTTTCCGTCAATTCGCTGGAGGAGACGGAGGTGCTGGACGGGGCGCGGCAGTGTGTGGAGGCGAGTCTTGTCGGCGCGCCGGACGAAGCGGTCGCGATCGCGGAGAAGGAAGAAAACCGCGATTTTGTCTCCGGCGTTACCGAGCCCGACAAGGCCGCGTTTTTCGACAGCCTGATCCGTTTTACGGAGGATCTGAAGGCGGAATTTCCCGAGATCATGCTCGAACAGATGATCGCGAGCTTTTCGGGCGGCAAACGCGTGTTCGCCAATACGAACGGCGTGCTGTTTACCGAAGCTGACGGCAGCTACAGCGTGAGCGTGATGTATTCCGCGCATCGGGACGGGGCTTCCACCTCCTTCAATTACTTTGACATCGAAACGCTCGACCCGAACGCCCGCATCATGGATCTCGGCATGTGCCGCACCATGTTCGGGCGGGCGGTCGCGGAGCTCGACGCCGCCCCGTTCAACGGAAAGTTCGTCGGAACGGCGGTGTTCGCCCCCGGCGCGCTGCCGGAGGTGATCGACGTCATCACCGGCGCCTTCACCGGGGATTACGCGCTCATCGAGGGCACCTCCCCCTGGCGGGACCGGCTCGGGCAGAAGGTCGCGGACGAAAGCTTTACGCTCAGCGTGCTCTCGCGCGATCCGAGGCTTGTAAGCGAAGAGAATATCACGTCCGACGGCTATCTCTCAGAAAGCTTCGACGTGATCCGGAACGGCGTTCTCAAAGCGTTCTGCCTGTCGGATTACGGCGCGAGAAGAACGGGGGGCCTACGGGCGAAAAGCACCGGGAGCGTCGCCGTGGAGCCCGGTGAGGAGCCTTTGGCAGATCTCGTCCGGCGCATAGGCGACGGGATCCTTGTCTGCCGGTTTTCAGGCGGCGAGCCCGCCTCGAACGGCGATTTTTCCGGCGTCGCCAAAAACAGCTTTCTGATCCGCGGCGGCAGGATCGCCGGCGCGCTCACAGAGACGATGATCAGCGGCAACTTTGCCGCCATGCTGCGCGATATCCGCGGCGTTTCAAAAGAGGCGCTGCTGGACGGCTCTTCTGTTCTGCCCTATGTGGCGTTCGGCGGGGTCACGGTATCCGGCAAAGATTAAAACGGAGTGATCAAGGCAAAGATGAAAAACACGGAAGATATATCCCGCGGGGCCGCCGAGGCGGTCCTGCCCGTTATCCCGCTCAGGGGCGTCGTTCTGTTCCCGGGGATGACCCTGCACTTTGACGTCGGCAGAAAGACCTCGCTTGCCGCCATGAAGGCGGCCGGCGCGAACGGCTCGGAGCTCTTTTTTGTCGCGCAGAAGGATCCCGATACCGAAGATCCCGCCGAGACGGATCTGCTCGAAACGGGCGTGATCGGTTCCATCCGGCAGATCGTGCGCCTGCCCGATCACAGCGGCGCCGTGCGCGTGGTGGCGGAAGGGCGTATCCGCGGCAGGCTTGAAACGCTGTGCGAAACGCGCCCGTATATGACCGCCGCCGTAACGGAGACGCCGGACGATACCGCCCTGCCGAAGGGGGCGGAGGGGTCTGAGAGCCTCTATTCAGCCGCCGCCATGTTCAGCGTGCGCCGGTATTTTTCGGAGTACTGCGAACACGCGCAGTCCATCACGCAGGATATCGTGCAGCAGGTATTCAAAGCCCGTTCCCCCGGCGACCTTACGGACGCGATCGGCGGCAGCGTGATATACGACTTCTTCGATCAGACGCTGCTCATCGGCGAGTATAACGTATACCGCCGCATGGAGCTGCTCTGTATGCTGCTGGCGCGCGAGACCGAGATCCTGATCATGGATGAGGATCTGCAGGAAAAAGTGAACGAGGCGATGGACAAAAACCAGCGCGAGTACTTTCTGCGCGAGGAGCTCAAGGCCATCAACGAAGAGCTCGGCGAGACCGAGGCGGACGACGCCGCGGCGCTCGAGGCGCAGATCAAAGCGTCCCGCATGCCCGAGGCGCACAAAGAGAAGCTGCGTACGGAGCTTGACCGTATGCGCCGTCTGGCTCCCGCGAGCCCCGATTCCTATGTGCTGCGCACCTACATAGAAAAGTGTCTGGAGCTGCCCTGGGGCGTTTATACGAAGGAGAGCCGTTCCCTGCCGCGCGCGAAACGCGTGCTGGAGCGGGACCATTACGGCCTGAAGGACGTCAAGGAGCGCATCGTGGAAATGCTGGCGGCCATGCTCATCGCGCCCGATATCAAAGGGCAGATCATCTGCCTCGCCGGCCCCCCCGGGGTCGGCAAAACGAGCGTCGCCAAAAGCGTCGCCGCCGCCACGGGCCGGAAATATGCCCGAATCTCCCTCGGCGGCGTGCGGGATGAGGCGGAGATCCGCGGGCACCGGCGCACCTACATCGGCGCGATCCCGGGGCGCATCGTCAGCGCTTTGACGGAGGCCGGCAGCATGAATCCCCTGATCCTGCTCGATGAGGTGGATAAGCTCGGCGCGGACGTAAAGGGCGACCCCGCCTCCGCGCTGCTGGAGGTGCTGGACGGCGAGCAGAACGCGGCCTTCCGCGACCATTACATCGATCTGCCCGTCGATCTCTCCCGCGTGCTCTTCATTACGACGGCGAACGATAAATACGCCATCCCCGAGGCTCTGCGCGACCGGATGGAGGTCATCGATCTGCCGGGGTATACCTTTGAGGAAAAATTCAGGATCGCCAAAAAGCATCTGCTGCCCAAACAGCTCGCTTCGCACGGGCTGGATAAAACGCGGCTGCGCGTGAGCGACGCGGGGCTTCGCGCGCTCATCAGCGGCTACACGAGAGAGGCCGGCGTACGCGTGCTGGAGCGAAAGATCGCGGCGCTGTGCCGCAAAGAGGCGGTGCGGCTCGCCGAGGGCGAGACAGGGCGGCTCGATGTGACGGAAAAAGAGCTCGAGCCGCTGCTGGGGCCCGCAAAGTACCATCCCTCCGACCTGCAGCATCCCGATTCCGTCGGCCTTGTGAACGGCCTTGCCTGGACGGCGGTCGGCGGCGAACTGCTTACCGCCGAGGTGGCCGTGCTGCCGGGCTCCGGCAAGCTGGAGCTTACGGGGAGCCTTGGCGATGTGATGAAGGAATCAGCCCGCGCGGCGATCAGCTTTATCCGTTCGCGCACACAGCGGTACGGGATCGAGGCCGATTTCTATAAGACGAAGGATATCCACATCCACTTCCCGGAGGGCGCCGTCCCCAAGGACGGCCCCTCGGCGGGCGTTACGGTCGTAACAGCCGTCGTCAGCGCCCTGACGGGCCGTCCGGTGCGCGGCGACGTCGCCATGACGGGCGAGATCACGCTGCGCGGCAGGGTGCTGCCCATCGGCGGTCTGCGCGAAAAAACCATGGCGGCGTACCGTGAGGAGATGCGCACGGTCATCATCCCCAAGGGCAACGTGCCCGATCTGGCCGAAGTGGACGAAGCCGTGCGCGAAAAGCTCCATTTCGTCGCGGCGCAGACGGTGGACGACGTGCTTGCGGTCGCGCTGCTGCCGGCCGAGCCCGCGCCTGAGAACACGGGTGACAAACCGGCGGAGGCCGCGAAGCGCCTGCCGCCGCCGGGAAAGGACGGGATACGGATCGGCAATGAGCAGCGCAGCTGACCGGTCGGCGAGGTTTTATGATGAATATCAACAACGTCCGTTTTGAGGCCTCTTACGGCACGGCGGCGCAGCTGCCGGCGTCCGATCTGCCCGAGATCGTCTTCGCGGGCAAGTCGAATGTGGGCAAAAGCTCGCTGCTCAACAAATTTTTCAACAGAAAGAGCCTGGCGCGCGTCAGCGGCGTGCCGGGCAAGACCACTACAGTCAATTTTTTCCGTCTCGGGAACGCCCGTTTCGCCGATCTGCCGGGCTACGGCTACGCGAAACGCTCCGACACCGAAAAACGCCGCTGGGGCGAGCTGATGGAAGGCTTTTTCGCGGGGCGGCGGCAGATCCGTCTTGTGGTGCAGCTGCTCGATATGCGCCACGCGCCGACGGCGGACGACCGTACGATGCTGGAGTTTCTCTCCGGCGCCGGGCTGCCCTTTGCCGTCGTTCTGACGAAGTGCGATAAGCTGAACAAAAGCGAGAGGGCAAAACAGCGCGCCTCTTTTGCGCAAGAGCAGGCGCTCTCCGGCGCCGTACAGGTGATCGAGGCCTCCTCCGTTACGGGCGAAGGCATTGAAGCGCTGCGCCGGCTGGTCGAAGAGAGTCTGGAAGAAGCATGACGGCGCATTCTGAAAAACGGCGTCTTGTGTATTTGATCGCGGGATCGGCGGAGCATTTGCGCGCGGCTTTTTGTAAATACAAACGGGAGATCCGTGTATTCTTCTTTGTGTTTGCGATGTTTTCGCCGCTTTTTCTCTTCGCGCTGCCGCATTACGCCTCTGACAGCTATGTGATCCTCGGGCATATGTCAGATCACGCACGGGCGTTTCTGGGGTCGTTCCGGTTCTTCGGCGCGCTGCTGATCCGCGTGCGCGCTTTGTTCGGGGAGCCTGTTTCTTTTCCCTTGCCCGACGCGGCGTTCTATGTTCTGATCCTTTCTCTGAGCGTTGCCGCGCTTTCGCTTTTTCTTGAAAAATCATGCCGGCTGACCGGTCTGCCGCTGCGTCTGACGGCTCTGTTCGCCGTCTGTACTTCCGCCGTGAACGTCAGCGCGGGCAGCGTGCTGTGTTTTCCGGAGTGTATTTTTGTGTCCGGCGTCGGGTTTTTCTGCTGCTTTTCTGCCCTGATCGTTTTTTTCGGAGCGAAAAAAAGAGGATGGCGGTATCTGCTCGGCGGGGCGCTTCTGATCGCGGCGGTCGGCGTCTACCAGCAGTTCCTGTCGGTCTTCATCCTGTATGCGGCGCTGATCGTGACGGCGCGGCGCCTGTCGGAAGATGAGACCGACGGGCCTGCGGCGGCGCTTGTCTCATACCTTGAGGCGGCGGTTTTTGTCGCGGCGTCGTCGGCGCTGTACTATCTGCTTGCAAAGGGCGCTCAGAAGCTTTCCGGTATTGCGCCGAATCCGCGGGCTTCTCTGCATGCCGCTTCGGTGCTGGAGGGCATTCGGTATTATGTTGCGGAGCAGCGAAGTGTTCTCGGCGGAGAAGGCCTCTTTCGTACCGGAATGCTGCGCGTCGTTTTTTACGCGCTCTTTTTGTTCTGGGCTGTTTCTGCGCTGACGTATTTGATCCGGAACCGGCGGGAGATGCGCGGGGGCCGTCTTGTAAAAACGCTGTTGCTGCTGTTGGCGCCGCCGTTTGCCTACTGGTTTGCTTTTTTGCCGGGGTTCGTGTCGGATTCCCGCAATGTGCGCGTGATCCTCGCCGTGTTTGCCGCCTTTGCGCTCTTTGGCGTCAGCGGCGCGGTGATGGCGGGGCGGAAAACCGCCGCCTGGGCGTTCGCGCTGCTGCTCTGCTTCGTTTTTGTGCTGCAGATGGGAAAAACGGTCGAAATGTTTTCGGACGAGGTCGTAACGAACGCCGTGGAACAGACGCTCGCGCGGCAGTATCTGCAGGAGATCGAGCGGTATGAGGCGCGGGAGGGGCAGACGGTCGAACGCATCGCGTTCCACTTTGACGGGCATCCGGACTGCAACCGTTCGATGCATCTCTCCGGCGGCGGGCCGGACGCCCTCGGCTGCGACTGGGGCGTTTCCGGGCTGTTCCGCTTTGTTTCCGGCGGAAGGTATTTTCAGGCCGAAATGCTTTCGGACGAGGCGTATGCGCGCATCTTTGCCGACGCCGATTTCAAGGTCTTCGACCCGCAGACTCAGATGGTCTTTTCCGGTGATACGCTTTATCTGAGTGTTTATTGAAAAAAACAGGGATCTCGAACGGGCATTGCCGCAGAGATCCCTGTTTTTTTTCATGCAACAGGAAACGCCTTTTTTGTCCCCGGGATTGGGGGAAGCGGGGAAATCTGCCGAAGGCGTTTCCTTTTTTTACGCGTCAGAACGGATCAGAACTTATCGCCGGGATC
>CADBOC010000297.1 GCA_902796175.1 Oscillospiraceae bacterium
GAGAGAGGCGTTCTCATCCCCGAAGCCCCGCCCCGCGGCGCGGATCTTTTCGCTCTGGCTTCTCAGCAGCGGCAGAAAACGCAGCACCATCGATACGACAAGGGCAAGCCGCGGCGAGATCCGCGAAAAGAGAAAGATTACCTTATCCGCCGTGAGCACCTCGCCGAGACAGTCGAGCCACAGCACCGCCCCCGCCGCGCGCACGGCGAAGATCAGTCCGTAGATCAGCGCCTCCAGCGTGAAGCGGTTGCCGGAGCGCATGGTGAAGAGCGCCGTTACGCCGTAGTGGTTATAAAAACCGTTGAACGCGGTGATCAGCAATATCATCGGCAGCAGGATCTTAAACAGCAGCCCCGCCGCCTTTTTCGGCTGCAGCGCGAGATCCGCCGCCGCCGCCGAGCAGAAGCCGACGCCGAGCAGCAGCGGATGCGTGGAGGCCGTGGTCAGCACAAAGGCGAAAACGAAAAAGCAGAACGCGGAGACAGGGTGCAGACTGCGCGCCCCCACACGGTTCGTCATACCGTTTGCCTCCCGACGGCGGCAAACAGGCGCAAGAACGCCTGAAGGAGCTTTACGAGCCGCACGAGCCGCGTGTTCGCGCCCTGAAAGGCGGTAAGAGAAGCCGCCGGCGCAAGGGCGAACACCGTACCGGAATCATTTTTATAATAAAGCGTGCCGTCCTCCCCGCCGACGACGGGGCAGAAGCAGTATTGCGCGCTCTCTGCGGGGGGATCGAAAACGACGGCCGAAACCGCCTCAGTCCTGCCCGGAACGTCCTCGAACATCCATACGCCGCCGGGGGGCGCGTTGTAGGTCGCGTAGACGCGCACCGTTTTCCAGTCGTCCCAGAGGGCGGTATCGAGCAGCAGGTCGCCCTGCGGCACGCCGGGCATGTCGGCGGACCAGCGTTCGGTCAGCGTATCGGCGGTCAGCGCGAAAAACCTGCCGGCTCTGCCGTTCTGCGCCGCGGCGTAAACGCTGCCGGCAAACACGACGGGGGTCAGGCTGACGCCGCCGCCGGCGTTATACCGGCCCGTCTCGCTGAGAACGCCCCTGCCGTCGAGCGCCATGCGGACGACAAGCCCCGCCTTCGTCGCGGTGTAAAGCGCGCCGGTCGTTTCATCCCGCGCGATCCCGGCGCGGATATCCCCGGGCAGCGGCAGCGAGGAGAGCAGCCGCCCGCTTTTTTTATCGAAGCAGAGCACCGCCCCAGGCGCGTCGGGCTGATCGACCCGCTCGCCGTTGTCGCTGCACACCAGCACCGCGTCGCCGACGACGAGCGGGGCGGCGCGGTAAAAGCCGCCCGCTTTCATATAAGTCCACACCGCCCGCTGCGCGCCGGAGCCGGAACGCGGCAGACAGACAAAATTCGCTTCGTTCGTCTCCCCGTTCCAGAACGCGGTATAAAGGAAGTCTCCGTCCACCGTAACGGGGGAAAGGCCCTGCCCGCCCAGCGCATCCGCGTAGGACCAGAGGGGCGTGAGGGTATCGGCGTCGAAGGCTTCGACAATGCCGTCGTCCAGCGGCATGTAAACGACCCCGTCCTCTACCGTCGGCGGCACCGCCGTATAGGTGCTGACGCTCTCAAGCGCCTGCCGGCGTAAGATTTCGCCCGTAAGCGCGTCGAGCTTCCAGATAAAAGCCCCCGCGACCGTATAGAGACAGCCGTTTTGGACGGCCGGCGGGGTGGGCGCGTTGCGGTAGCCCGTACCGAGCTTTACCGAAAACCGGAGAGACGCGTCCTCCCCGGGCGTCGGCGCGCCGCTGACGGCGCCCGCCGCGGTGAGCGAAAACAGCGTGAACAGTGTGAGGACCAAAAGCAGGGATATCGTTTTTTTCATCATTTTTCCCCCGATCGAAAAAACAAAAGACGTCAAAAAAAGCCTCTTCCGAACCGGAAAAGGCTTATGCATACCAAAAAGCCCGTCTGAATAACAGGCGTTTGATCCACTGCTTTTCCTCTTGCCCAAAAGCATTGAAGCTCGCGCCGCGCAGGCATTCCGGCTGAGCGAAACGGATCTCGCATCACGGCAATGGCGGTTGCTCGGGATCTTCCCCCGATTTCCCTGCGCTGCGGCGCGGTATTCTTTTCTAATGTCGAATTATATCACAAGCCCCACGAAATGTAAAGCTTTTTTTTGATTGACTGTTCTTCCCCCGGCGGTGTATAATAGAGCTGTCAATCAGGATCGGGCAGCCGATCGGGTTCCGGACAGGAGGACGTAGAATGAACACAAAAACAAATCATGGAAGTCTGATACGAAGAACAGTCATACTGCTCATACTCGCCGGGCTTCTCATCGGCTCGGCGCCGACGGCGCTGCCGCGCGCTGCTGCGGCGGATGTGGGCGTTTCAGCGACCGAAACGGCAGCGGCGGTATCCGACGCGGCCGCGCTGGCGGACTATCTCGGCGGCAGCGTTTCGAGCTTCGGGACCCGCAACGGCGGCTTTCCGTGGGATTCTGAACGCAAGACCAGGAGCTGGACCTATTACAACGGCATTATGATGGACGCGTTCCTGATGCTGGATACCGACGCATGGTATCAAAAAGTGAACGCGTTCTATAACGCCAACGTGACCACCGCCGGCAAGGTGGACAGCACCGGCAACAGCGACAACAAATACCGCGAAAACGAGCTCGATTCCATCCCGCCCGTACGCGCGCTGTTCGATCTGCTGCGTCTGCCGGACAGCCGGGTCGGCAGCGCCCAGAAGCAGAAATACAAAAAGATGATCGACTACGTATACAGCGTAATGCTCAGCTTTGATACGATCGCGGGGACGGACGGGAACTTCAAGCACAAAATGAACAACGCGAACTGGACCACCTATCAGCTCGCGCTGGACGGGCTCTACATGGCGCAGCCGTTTTTTATGGAGATCGGCAACGCGCTGGAGGACGGTACGCTGAAGGCTTCTGATTTCGGCACGTACGCATCATCCTCCGTTCCCACCGCCGACGCGCTTTACGCCGGCGTTGCGGCGCGCATGAAATGGGTCGCGGTCAATCTGTACAACGCGTCCAAGGGCCTGTATAACCACGGCTGGGGCCCCAACGGCACGGGCGTGAACGGTCAGTACTGGCTGCGCGCCGTCGGCTGGTACGCCGCCGCCCTTGCGGACGTGATCTCGATGCTGCCCGCGCGCTTTGGGACGCAGAGAGACGAGCTGATCTCCTATGAAACGCGGCTCTTCGACGGTATGATGGGCTATCAGGACGCTTCGACCGGCATGTGGTACAATGTGATCGACCGCGGTACGGAGCTTACCTCCGGGGCC
>CADBOC010000298.1 GCA_902796175.1 Oscillospiraceae bacterium
CGCTTACTTTTTACTTTTTTTTTTAATTTTTATTGACATTGTGCAGGAAGATGTGTTATAATTCAAATAATCAAAGGCGTTGAGGAAGAGGACGCCGGAATTGCTTTCGCAGAGAAGCGGCGGGTGGTGCGAGCCGCGGAAAGTCGATCCGGTTGTTTGTAGCTTCTGAGCCGGGAGGAAGAACGCGCGTGCCGCCAGTAGACCCTCCCCGTGACTGCCGCGTTAGCGCATAGGGGTTGATGGACTCCGAGAGTGGCGGCCGAAGAGATTCGGGCCGCAATTTGAGTGGTACCGCGGGTATGTACGAATCGTTACAGCTCGTCTCAAAGAACACATTCTTTGGGGCGGGCTGTTTTTCTTTATCCCGTCCCGCAAATCACACGGGAGGAATGCACGATGCAGAAAATGACCGGACTGGACTACAAGATCAAAGAAATGGCGGGGCGTATCCGCGAGCTGCGCGAGATCGAGGGAAAGACCCCTGCCGAGATGGCGCTGAAAACCGACGTGTCGCAGGAGGAGTACCTTCGCTGCGAAAACGGCGAAAGCGACCTGAACTTCGCGTTCATCTACCGCTGCGCGCTCGCGCTCGGCGTGAACGTGACCGATATCATCGAGGGCCAGAGCCCCAAGCTCAAATCCTTCACGCTGACCCGCGCCGGGGGCGGGGAGGAGATCGCGAACGCCCACGGCATGACCTATTATAACCTTGCCTACGCGTTCCAGAACCGCATCGCAGAGCCCCTGTACGTGAAAAGCGTGTATTCGGATGAGGCGGCCCACCGCGACATAGAGCTCACCACCCACGAGGGGCAGGAGCTCGATATCGTGATCTCGGGGCAGCTGATGGTGCGCGTCGGCGAGCACAGCGAGGTGCTGGGCCCCGGAGACAGCATCTACTACAATTCCTCCACCCCCCACGGCATGATCGCCGTCGGCGGGCAGGATTGCGAGTTCTACGCCATCGTCTTAAACCCCACGGGCGAGCCGATCCCGGAGCTTTCGCGCCTGCCGCGGGCGGAGCTCAAGACCGCCGCGCCGCGCCGGAAGGATCTCACCCCGCGCATCTGGCAGCAGTTTATCGACGTGACCGAAAACGAGAACGGCACGCCGACCTCCATCACCTTCAAGAACACGGAGCGTTTCAATTTCGCCTTCGATCTGGTGGACGCGCTCTCAAAGCGCGAGCCGAACAAGCTCGCCATGCTGCATATCAGCCGCGACAAAACGGAGCGCCGCTTTACCTTTACGGATATGCGCCGCGCCTCCTCCCAGTGCGCGAACTATTTCAAATCCCTCGGTATCAAAAAGGGCGACCGGGTGCTGCTGGTGCTCAAGCGCCACTACCAGTTCTGGTTCGCGATGCTGGGTCTCAATAAGCTGGGCGCCGTCGCGATCCCCGCCACGAACCAGCTTCAGGTGCACGACTTCGAGTACCGCATCAAGGCCGCCGGCATTGAAACGGTTATCTGCACGGCGGACGGCGACACCGCGCATCAGGCGGAGCAGGCGATCGAAAACGTGGGCATCGTGAAAAACCGGCTGATCGTGAACGGCAAACGCGAGGGCTGGCGCAGCTTTGACGAGGAGTACCCGCTTTTCTCCTCGCACTACGAGCGCAAAGAGGATGCGCCCGGCGGCGACGACCTGATGCTGATGTTCTTCACCTCCGGCACCTCGGGCTACCCGAAGCTCGCGGCGCACAACTATAAATACGCGCTCGGGCACTTCCACACCGCCCGCTACTGGCACGACGTGGACCCGAACGGCCTGCACTTCACCATCTCCGACACCGGCTGGGCGAAGGCGATGTGGGGCAAGCTATACGGCCAGTGGCTGTGCGAGGCGGCGACCTTCGTCTACGACTTCGACCGCTTCGACGCGGCGGACATCCTGCCCATGTTCGCAAAATATCAGATCACCACCTTCTGCGCGCCGCCCACCATGCTGCGCATGATGATCAAGCAGGATATTTCGAAGTACGATTTCTCCTCCGTGCGGCATATGACGACG
>CADBOC010000299.1 GCA_902796175.1 Oscillospiraceae bacterium
CAAAGGGAACGCCCTGCGCATGGCGGCGGTGCGGCACGTCGGGGACGACGTGCCCTACGGAGGGAGGGAGCCGCCGTGCGGCTTGGGGAATGCCCTGCGCATGGCGGCGGTGCGGCACGTCGGGGACGACGTGCCCTACGGAGGGAGGGAGCCGCTGTGCAGCCTGGGGAACGCTGCACTTTTGACGGCGTTCCGGAAAGTTCGATCCGACTCAGCGGATGTGGGCATCCGCGCTGCCGGGTCGGGCCGCTGCCCGAACGTTTCTTTCAACCTTCGTCTTTCATAACTTTCGCGGCGCAAGCCGCGCCCTTTCGTCTTTCATCTTTCGTCTTTTATAACTTTCGCGGCGCATGCCGCGCCGCCGCGCCGCCGATGAGCGCTTCGAGCAGGGCCTTCGCGTTCCCGTTCAGGATCGCGGCGTCGTAGCCCTTTTCGCGCAGGACGGCCGACGTATCGCGGCGGGGCGGGCGGGGAGCGGCGAGGATCGCCTCCGCCCATAGGCCGACACCTTCGTCGACGGAGAGAAAGCGGACTTTGTCCGTCAGGGCGGCGTCCTTTGTCACGCGGTCCGAAAGAAAGCAGGGCAGATCCGCCGCCTGCGCTTCTACCGCTACGATCGGAAAGCCCTCGTATACGCTCGGCAGCACGAAGACGTCCGCCGCCTGCAGCAGGTCCGCGACGTCGTCTCTCGCGCCGAGGCGGATCACGTCGTTTTCGGCGCCGGTCTCGCGCAGATAGCGTTCAAAATCCGCGTCCATGTCGCCGCTGCCAACGGAGTAGAAACGGCAGCTTTCATCGAGCCGCCGCAGCTCGCGGGCGAGGTCCGCGATAAAACGCGGGTTTTTGGCGTAGCTCAGCCGCCCCACGTGCATCACGGCGCGGTTTTCTTCCGCAAGGCCCAGCGCTTCGCGCGTTTCGCGGCGTTTTTCGGGATCAAAGCGGAAGGCGGCCGCGTTCACGCGGTTGGGCACGATGAGCGCCCGGGCCGCTTGTTTCGCGGTGAACATATGCGCCGCCGCGGGGGCGGAGCAGGCGGCCGGCAGGTCCGTCATCAGGCTCAGCGCCGGCTTCAGCAGGCGGTGTGCGGCGGGTTTTTCCGAGAGGCTCGAATGGCTGTGCACGGCGACGCGCCTGCCGAGCAGAAACGGCGCGGCGGCGGTGTACGCGCCGAGGGAATCGAGCAGGTTGAAATAGACCGTCTCATATTCGGGGTGCGCCAGCAGCACCTTCGCCGTCCCGAGCAGATGACCGACGGGGTCCGTCCCCTTTGCCGGGATAAAATGCACGGCGCAGTCTTTCGCGGTCAGCTCCCCCCGATAGGCGATATCGGGGCAGTCGCACAAAAAGTCGAACGTCCCGGCGGGCGCGTCGCGGACGAGCTGCCGCAGGTAGCTCTCAACGCCCCCGCGCACGTGGCTCATGCCGTAGACGAGCGTCTTCGCCCGAAAGGCGGGCGTACCGGAGAGAATGCGCCGCCAGCCCGCGGGATCGGTACGCTTTACGCCGGAGCGAACCGCGCCGAGCGCCCTTGCCGCGGCGAAGAAGGCGACGGGAGAGAGCAGATACAGGCAGGCGGAGGCCGCGACGGTCTTATCCGGATGGCGGGTCAGCTTTGAAAGCCGCGCCTTTGCGCCGGTGCGCCTGCCGAAGGCGAGAAAGCCCGCGGCGTTCGGGGCGGCGAGCGCCGCCTGCCACAGAACGCTCCAGTAGATCCGCGGCACGAAAACAGCCTCGTATTCCGCCGCGAAGGCGGGGAGCCGTTCGCCGAGGGTCGGCCGGACGCTCTCAAGGAGTGAGAGATCCGTCACACGCGCGGCGTTGAAACGCGCCATGGCGGAGCCGGGGCGGTGTACATAGTCGTAGAGCCGCGCTTCGGTAAAGAGAACGCGATCCGCCGCCGAGAGCGTGAGCAGGATAAAATGATAATCCTCATAATAGCGGAAGCCCTCCGCGAAGGCGAGCGCGTTTTTCGCCGCGAACGCGCGGCTGACCATCAGGTTCACGGCGCCGAAGCGCGTGGGGTCCGCCGCGAACCGGCGGAGCATCGCTTCGTTTTCGACCGGACCGATCGCGGCCTCGCCCGCGGGGGCGAGGGGCGTAACGCCGTCCGTCCGCTGCTGACAAAACACGAAAACGTCCGGCGCCAGCCGCGCCGCCTTCAGCAGCGTTTCCGCATAATCGGGCGTAACGCGGTCGTCGGCGTCCAGAAACGCGAAATAAGGCGCGTCGGAGGCCGCGAGGCAGCGGTTGCGCGCGGCGCTGACGCCCGCGTTTTTCTGCCGCAGGAGCAGCACCTCAAACGGGTACGCCCCGGCAAGGGCTTCGAGCTCCTCCGCCGTTCCGTCCGTTGAGCCGTCGTCTGCAACGATCAGGCGGAAAGAAGAAAAACACCCCTGCGCCCGGAGCGTCTCCAGCAGGGGCCGGATGTACTGCCGACCGTTATAGACCGGCACAAGGATATCAAGAACGATCGACATAAAACCTCCCGCGCGGCGGGGCTCAGCCGCGTGTGAAAAATGAGAAGTGAGAAGTGAGAAGTGAGAAGTGAATGACGGGCGCCGCCCGTACCCGATTTTATAGGATCAAAACGCGGAGCGTTTTCCGATTTTGTCTTTCATCTTTCGTCTTTTGTAACTTTGCAGCTTTTTCGATCCTATTTGCGCGGGCCGAACTCCTCTTCGGCCCGCAGCAGGGCGGATTCGATCACCCTGTCCATGTCGTAATAGACGTATTCGGCAAGGCGGCCGCCGAAAATGACGCGCGGCTCCTTTACGGCGAGCTCGGCGTAGCGGGCGTAGAGCAGGTGGTTCGCGGTGTCGTTCACGGGGTAGTAGGGCTCCATGCCGGGCTCCCAGGTCTCGGGGTATTCCCGCGTGATCACGGTGCCCGTGCCCCCCGGCGCGAAGTGCCTGTGCTCGATGATGCGGGTATAGGGCGTTTCGCGGTCGGTGTAATTCACGACCGCGGCGTGCTGGTAATCGTCCGTTTCGGGCAGCACGTCCGTTTCAAAACGGACGGAGCGGTACTCCAGCGCCCCGAAGCGGTAGTTGTAGAAGGAATCCAGCGTGCCGGTATATACGGTTTTTTCCGCCAGCGCGTCGAACGCGGCGCGGTCTGCGTTGTAATCCACGCCGAGACGGATCTCGGCCCCCCGCAGCAGGTTTTCGATCAGTCTGTTGTAGCCGCCTTCGGGTATCCCCTGCCACGGGTCGCTGAAATAGTTGTTGTCGTAGGTAAAGCGCACGGGCAGCCGTTTGATGATGAACGCCGGCAGCGCCGTGCAGTCGCGGCCCCACTGTTTTTCCGTATAGCCCTTCACGAGCTTGCGGTAGATATCCGTGCCGACCAGGCGGATCGCCTGCTCTTCAAGATTCCTCGGGGAGGCGGGCGCATTTTCGCGCTGGCGGGCGATGATCGCCTCGGCCTCTTCGGGGGTCGTCACGCCCCACATCTGCCGGAAGGTGTTCATGTTGAACGGCAGGTTGTAGATCTCGCCCCGGTAGTTCGCGAGCGGCTCGTGGATATAGGGCCGGAAGGACGCGTAGCGGTTCACGTAATCCCAAACGCGTCTGTCGCGGGTGTGAAAGATGTGCGCGCCGTAGGCGTGCACCTGTATGCCGTTGATCTCGCGGCAGTAGACGTTGCCGCCCGTATGCAGGCGGCGCTCCAGAACCAGGCAGCGTTTGCCCGCGTCCATGGCCTGCCGGGCGAATACGGCCCCGTAAAGGCCGGAGCCGACGATCAGGTAATCATATCGTTTCATGCGTTGGATCCCTTTGCGTTTACCCCTGCAGCAGCTCGCGCGCCAGCTGAACAAGGCCGGTGTAGGTATGCTCGCGGTCAAACTGCGCTTCGCAGATCTCCCGTGCGCGTCTGCCCATCTCTTCGCGCGTTGCTTTGTCGCGCTTTAATCCGGCGATCGCCTCCGCGAGCGCCCCGGCGTTCTCAGGCGGTACGTTCACGCCGAAGCCGTCCGCCGCGGTCTTATTACAAAATTCCGGGTCGAGACCGGTGTTGATCATGGGAACGCCCGCGGCGAGATAATCGCCGATCTTCGAAACAATGCTCTGCGCCGCCTTGCTCACAAG
>CADBOC010000300.1 GCA_902796175.1 Oscillospiraceae bacterium
ATTTTCATTTTATCCTGCGCCGCCTTTACGGCGGAATCGACGCTGTAGATATAGCTGCCGTTATAGTATGTCCCGCCGGAGCTGTTGATGTATTGACTCCATGCGCTCTGAATGGCGTTGCCGATGTTCTCCATTTCGGCGCCGTGATTGAGCACACCGTCGTAAAACGCCGTCGCTTCCGCCTTGTATACGCCGAACGCGGCCGCTTTGTTATTGCGCCGTGCAGAAACAATGAGAAGCGTACCGATCAGGATCACAACAGACAGAACAGCCGCAACACAGGCCGTGATCATTTTTTTCTTATGCTTTTTCTCACTGATCGCGGCATTGAACCGGTCGATCTCCGCGTTTGCTTCAGAGAAAACCGGCGGCTCCGCCTTCTGCCCGCATTTGGGACAAAACAGCTGGTCCTCCGTCAACTCCGCCCCACACTTTGCGCAGAACCGTTTTTGTTCGGTCTGGGCCTTCTCGCCGCATCTCGGGCAGAACGCCTGATCCGCAGAAAGCGCCGCGCCGCATCTCGCACATTGCAGACTCATGTTTTTTCTCCTGTTCTTTCTCGACCGCTCCGGGCCGTTTACGGGAGGAGGTGATAATAACCGTCCTCGCCGGGCAGGCCGTCGCCCCGTGCCGTCACGTTCGCGTAATGCAGCAGCTTTATCTCCCCGTTTATCACGTTGTAGAACCATTCGTTCTCAAGCGTTTCACCGTCCGCTGTCCCTTTCAGGCAGCCGATATCCACCTGAAAAGTACCGGAATAGGGACCGTAATAAAAGTATTCGGTATTGTTGAACGCGGAAGGACAGGCTTTTTCATAGGTTATGGTATCGCCGTCGATCCGGACGTTGTATTCGCCGCTTGTCTGCATCCCAACAGCCGCGATGTAATCGCTGTAGCGATAGTTCCAGAACCCCTGAAGCCCTTCCTGTATCATACCGGCAGTGTAATATCTGCCGCCGTCCAGCTCGATCGCGCCGTCCTTCAGGGTATAGGGGATCTTCAACGGGTCGCCGTCCGGGGTCCGGGTCACGATCTCGGTGCTGTTGATCTCATACGGCGCGGACTCGACCGTTTTCGTTTCATGCCTGCCGTTCCCGTCGAACAGGATCTGCCCAATCTTCACATCACCGCCGCTGAAAACATAATAATCCAGCGTCTCGTCGCTGCCGCCGTTCGTGACCCACCAGCCTGCCTCAAGCAGGGCGATCTCATCCCCGTAGGTCTTCAGCATAAGCTGTTTTTTTGCTCCCCGCAGCTTTTCGGCGCTGTCCTCGTAGTCGGGGATCCTTGAGAACAGCGACACGGCCTCTTGGTAGTTTCCCTCTGAAAGCGCCCGGTCCGCTTTTTTGTAGATCCCTTTGTCTCCGCATGCGCAAAGAAAAAGGACCAGCGAAAGAACAAGCGCTGACACGGCAATTACGATCTTCACAAACAATTCCTCCTTTTACTATTCGATCTCTCCGGCGGGAAGTTTTCTGCTTTTTTGAGCTGCTTTCTCACCGCGGCGAGGCGTAATCCAGGCAGATCCAGCCCCGGTCCGTCTGTCCCCAGTTTCCGGAGACGTTGTAGACGTACACAACGTTATTGTAGAGATAAACGCCTACCTTCGGGCTGCCGGAGCCGGGCGCGGAGCGGATGTTGAGGCCCGACCGTTCCGTAATCACGTAGTAACCGGTCGGATAGCCGCTGTAGGTATAGACCGGCGGGGCCTGCTCCGAGGTCTTTACGGCGTAATCCAGACAGATCCAGCCCCTGTCGGTACGGCCCCAGTTGCCGCGCACCTCGAGGACCGTCACCACATTGTTCACGTTGTAAGAGCCGATCTTTGCGCTGCCGGCCGACGGGGCGCTGCGGATGTTCACCCCTACCTTGGGGGTGATGCGGTAGAGGCCGGTCGTGTATCCCCCGCCGCTGCGGACCTGCGGAGTCTGCTGTTTGGGGGCCAGCTCCGGATACAGCTGCACAAAGATGGCGTATGAATCCTTGTAGCTGTACTTGATCAGGTCGTAGAGGTAGCTCTGCGTTTTGGAATCGTCCGCCTTTTTGTGGCTCTGCACATAGCCGTATTTCGCTTCGTTGAGGCGCGCCGTGCCGTCGGCGTGGGATGCAACCGGCTCAAGGATCCCGATCGCCTTCTCCCATTCTTTCTTTTCGATCAGCTGCACGCCGTACCGGATCGCGGCGTCGGGCAGGCGCGTCGCAACGTCTTTGTATGCAGTCCCGATCTCCGAAAAACGGGTATAGGCGTTCTCATACTCCTCTTTGTCGAAGCACTGTACCGCGTACTGATAGGCGGCCTCCGTCTTCTTATCCGCCGCGTCGGAGTACGTACCCGCCTTTTCGTAATGCTTCTCGGCGTTCAGATAATCCGTTTTTGCGAAACAGGATTCCGCAAAGAGGTAGTGCGCCTTTTTGCCGTTTTCCCCGGCCTCTTTCTTCTCACCCGAGATCCTGTCAAAGATCCCGGCGGCCTTTTCGTAGTCTTTGCTTTCCAGCAGCCCGACGGCCTCCTGATAATCAGCTTCAACGCCGCAGGTCTTCGCCTGCGTTTTGCTGTCTTTGTAATCCCCGAGGGAATCATACAGCTCTTTTGCGGCTTTATAATCTGCCGCAGCCGCCGAGGCGGCGGCCTTCTGATAGGTCGCTTCCAGCTTCTGCTCGGCGGCGTCCCCGAAGGTAGGGATCGCCGAAAAGCCCGTGATTGCGGCGTCGAAATCGCCGTTTTCAAGCGCCGACGCGGCGATCCGGTAGCGGATGAGCGGAATGAAGAAGAAAACGGAAGAGAGCGTGAGCGCGAGAACGGCGGCGGAGGAAACGCTGATGATCACGATGCGGTTGCGTTTTTTCTTCTTCCGTTTTTCATCCTCCTCCTTTTTCAGCCGCATCGCTTCATCGAGCTCTTTTTGCGCCTGCTCTGTTCTGATCCTTGCTTCTTCCTCAAGCTGCCGCCGTTTTTCCCGCTTTTTCTCGTCGGCATCCTTCTGTTTCGCAACGAGCTCCCTCAGCGTCTCCTCTGAGAGGAATGAGACGGCCGTCTCAAACGAAACGCCGCACACGGGGCAGCTTTCGAGCGCCGCCCGATAATAACTCCCGCAGGCGCAAAGGCGGACGCCGCCGAGCTCGAACGGCGCATAGCGGGCAGAGGAGACGGTCTCTTTGCGGTACTGCGCCAGACAGTCCGCGTCGGGCAGAACCGTTTCAAGCTCTTTTTTCGCCGGAAGCGGAGCGCCGCCGTCGTCGGGCGATAAAAGGGAGCCGTCGTCGTACGCGCAGCTTCTGACCGTAAGCGACAGTACGCGCGTCTCGGGGTTTGTGAGCGCAACGGGAACGGTCTGCCCGAACTCCGTTCTGTCGTTCGCATACAGATCGAGGAACTGAACGCCTTCGAGCTTTTCCGTCTCCTTCCCCCATACGTCGAAGCCGACCGCGTCGACCGAGAGCGCGGTCAAAGTCTTTTCGGCGTACTGGCGAAAGAGAAAACGCACGAAGAGCGCGCCGTCCTGATCCC
>CADBOC010000301.1 GCA_902796175.1 Oscillospiraceae bacterium
AACAAAAAGCCCGCCGAGGCGGCGCACTGCCGCGTGGACGACGCGGAGCTCGTCGGCTCCTGGTACGAGGGCCTCGTCTCCGCCATGCGGATGCTGGAAACGGACGAGGGCGACGACGTAAAGCAGTCTTTGCGCCGCCACCTGATGCGCTCCTGGGGCGAACACGGCCTGCGGTTCTGCGAGCCCTACCCCTGGACGCACACCGTGCACGCCAGCTTTCACGAGATGGGCTACATCCTGCCCGCGATCAACCTGATCACGGAGGAATACCCCGAAGACGAAGAGGCCGAGCGCCGCGCGAGCGAGCTTGTGCGCGGCATGCGCGAGCTTGTCGTTGAACGCAAGGTGCGCACCTTCTGGAGCGGCGACTCGCCGGAGACGGAGGCGGTCTACGAATTCCCGAACGACGTATACCTGAAGGACGGCGGCTTCGACTTAACGCGCCACACGGGGCGCGGGGAGCAGGCCATACGAAACGCCGTGTGCCTGTCGGCGCTGGTGCGGCGGTATGAGCTCAAAGGCGACGGGGTCGCGCTCGACCTTGCCAGAGGTCTCGCGAATTACGTGCTCGGGCCCTCCCGCTATTTCAACTACCGCATGGAGTTCTTCGGGCACGTTCACTCCGCCGTCTGGTTCGCCTGCGGCATTATAAAGCTCGGCCGGCTGACGGAGGACGCCCGCTATATGGAAAAGGGCAAGGGCATTTACGATTACGCGCTCTCCCTCTCCTCCTCCTTCGGCTGGCTGCCGGAGTACGCCCAGTGGCACCCGATCGAAGAGGAGCACTGCGAGACCTGCTGCATCCGCGATATGATCGTGGGCGCGGCGGAGCTCATCGACTGCGGCTATACGGAATACTGGGACGTGATGAACCGCTTCGCCCGCAACCAGCTCATGGAGAACCAGGTGCGCTACACCGGCTACGTGGTATGCGACAACAGCAAACCCGACGCCGACGGCGTTACCTACCGCGACATCGACAAACGGATGCTCGGCGGCTTTACCGGCGGCAGCGAACCGAATTCCATCTCATTAACGCGCTTCCGCTCCATCGCCGGCTGCTGCGTGGGCACGGCCCCCGTCGCCATCAAAACCGTGTGGGACCGCGCCGTAACGGAGGAACACGGCGTGCTGACCGTAAATATCCCCTGCGACAAACGGACCGCCGATTATACGCTCGCTTCCGCCATTCCGAACGAGGGCAGCGTTTCGATCACCCCGGCGAAGGAGGGCAAAGCGGGCTTCCGCCTGTACGGTTGGGTGAAGTCCCCCCGCCTTCTCATAGACGGCAAAGACGCGCCCGTCACGACCGAAAACGGCGTGATCTTCACACAGGTGAAGGCGGGTCAAACGCTGACCCTGCGCTTTGCCATCGGCACCGAAGTAACGCATGAGACCGTGCGCGGCACGGCGTTCTCGGTCTTTACCAGAGCCTCGGACGTGGTGGCGCTCGATCCCCCCGGCGAGCACGTGCGGCTGTACCAGCGCGACCTCTCGGTACCGAAGGTCTACCCGAGACCCGAGGACGTCGCCTACACCGGCGCCGCGAATTACGGACCCACCCAGCAGAAGGGCGGGAAATGATCTTATTCCGGAATAAAAAGGATCTTCGGACGGCAGCAAACCGTTCGGAGATCCTTTTTTGCGGCGCCGGAAGAAAGATCCGGACCTGCGGAGGCGGGACCTCCGCAAAAAAAAGTTAAAAAAAGACGAAAGATGAAAGACGAAAACGGGGCCTGCGGACGGCATCTTATCAGATATACGATACCGGGAGAACGGCAAAACACAGGTCTGTCAGCTTTCGCAGAAGCTGACAGAGGTCAGATCTCCGCCCGCGTCATACGAGCAGAACATGGTCAGATCGTCATAGAAATCGCTGTACACGGCGTAGACCCGCTCGCCGCCGAACGGAAAGACGCAGAGACAGCCGCCGATCTCCTCACACGGGGAAAAGCGGATCTGCGCGGGATCGCTGAGATCGCCGACGGCCTCCGGGTGTTCGCCGATATACCGCCAGCCCTCGCCCCGGTATTCCGCGGGGACACGGTCCGGCGCGGCGAGATCGAGATAGGAGCCTAAAAAGATATTCAGATAATCCTCCGCGTCGTCCGTCTGCGAAGCGGACGTAAAGCCGGACAGATCGAGCAGATCGTAGATCGGCGATACCCGCCGGAAATACAGGCCAAACGTCTCGTCCGCCTCCTGCGCGGATCCGAGGAACAGTTCCCTGCCGTTGACCCGCACGCCGAGCGAATCCAGATAATTCAGCATATCGTACGGCGAACCGAAACCCATGATCTCGATCGGACCGTCCCACGGATACTGCGGCTCATCCTCTCCGGCGGCAGTGACCTCCGTGTACGGCGTACCGTCCTCTGTCGGCGCGGGAGCTTCGGCATCCCCGCTCCGACTCTCGGCGAACGACTCCTCTCTCTCCGCTCCTCCGTCCGGCGCGGCAGATCCGGCGCCGCGGTCCCGGAAGGAACAGCCGGCGGAAAGAAGAAGCGCCGCAGCCAGAAGAAATACAAATACGTTTTTACGTTTCATCGTCACACGATCCTCTCTTTTGTTTTTTTTGATAAAACGTGACATGTCCGGTCAGAAAACGGACGCCCGCGGTCACACGGGCTTCTCGTCCGGCAGGCGGATCTTTATGAACCGCACGACGCCGTCGCCGCAGGTGTCGTAGAGCAGGCCGAGGGTCCCCTCGCCCGCTTCGCAGAGTACGGCGTAGGAGAACGCGCCCTCGGCGGCGCGGAGCACGTCCGTTAAGACCATTTCGTTCTCTTTCGTCAGCACAAAACGGTAT
>CADBOC010000302.1 GCA_902796175.1 Oscillospiraceae bacterium
CGGCGTTCCCTCTGAGGTGTGAAGGCCGCCGTCTCAGTAGCGCGGATGCCCACATCCGCTGCGACAAAAAGAACTTTAAAACCGGGAAATCAGATGAAACGCCGGTTGTGCGGCAGGAACGCTGCGGGCAGGGGGATAGGGCGGCCGCCGTGCAGCTTTGGAACGCCCTGTAAGCGGCGGCGTTCCGGCACGTCGGGGACGACGTGCCCTACGAACGAAGGCGGCGTTCGCCGCGTACAGGAGAGCCCCTCGCACCCGTCGAACGCGCCGCAACCGATCTCTGTCAAGTCTGCGGGGAACGTGACGGCGGTCAGCGCGCCGCAGCCCCGGAACGCCCCCGGCCCGATCCCCGTCACCCCGTCCGGCACCCTCGCTTCCCCGCCGGGGCCGTTGCAGGTTTTCAGGATCCCGTTTTCGATCTCAAATTCCACGTATGCTTTCCTTTTCCGTCACGGCAAAGAGCGTCTCATCCACCCAGTATGCGTTGGTATCGGCCTTCAGGCCGTGTTCGTCGATCACGGTGATACGGAACCACTCGTCCGCCGGCAGCAGCTCAAAGGTGACCTCCGTCGCGGGCTGCCCGTTCTCGCCGTAGCGGCTCATGCAGCGGCGGCGGTTGACGGTGCAGACCAGCTTATCCGCCGGGGAGCAGGAGACGTGCAGCACGTCGTTTTCATCGAGCCAGAGCGAACGGATCTCCGGCCCCTGCGAGGCGTAAAAATGCCCGGAGAGCAGCGCGTTCGCGATATCTTTATAGGTAAGCGCCGGGGCCCTGATCACCGTGAACGCGCCGAAGGAATCCCACATGCGGCTGTTCGGGTCGCGGCGGTTGTGGTTGTCGTCGGTACCGATCACAAAGATGCGCTTGCCCTTTCTGAGCTGCTCGTCGTAGATGGGGCCGTTGTATTCATCGTAGCCGTCCACATAGCTCGAGGTATTGCAGATCTCCATCGCGTGCATGCCGGTGTAGCGCGTGTACTGCTCCCACCTTTCAAGGGACCAGTGCGGGTGGTTCCACGTGACGAAAAAGCCCTTTTCGCGGCAGATGCGGATCGCCTCGTTGATGCAGTCCGCGTTATACTCCCGCTCAAAATCGGGCTCGTTCTCATCGAACTTCACCCACGCGCGCTTTTTGGGATCGATATACTTCGTGCGGTGGTAGCAGGGCTGGATATCGTTTTCGGGGTCCAGCGCCAGCAGGCAGAGGTCGCAGACCTTCGCGCTGAGGAAATCGGAGCGCCAACCCTCGTCAAAGCCCAGCTCAAAGCCCGTGAGCATCAGAAAATCGGGATCGGTCAGATCGTGGTGCGGCACCATCAGCTCATGGTCGGTGCACGCCAGCACCGAGTAGCCCCGCGCCTTGTAAAGCGCCTTCATTTCGGCCGGCGTCAGGGTGCCGTCCGACACCGTGGAATGAGAGTGGAGGTTCGCCTTGTAGAATCGCCCGTTCTCGGGCAGCAAAAAACGCTTCATGAGTCAAGTCCTTTCTCGCGGTTTATATCTTTATTGTAACAGCATGAAAAAAAGAAGTCAAGCGCGGCGGCTGACGCCGCCGCGAAAGTTACGAAAGACAAAAGATGAAAGATGAAAAAGAGGCGCGGCGCAGCATCCGCCGCGGAAAAACGCCGGAACAGGCGCGAACCTTTCCCGGCGGATATTTCACCCGGCGAAGCCGGATCTCACCGACGCGAAAGCGGCGATTTCACCGCTGCCATAGGGTAGCGAAGGCGGCTGAAAAGCCGCCTTCGCCAGTCCTGGTATCGTTTTCGGCCCCTCATCTGCTATACTGTATCCGGGCCCAAAAAAAGAGCAAAGGAGCGATGAAAGATCAGAGACTCTGTATACAGGATCAATCTGGACGTGCATACCGCCGGGGCGCAGGTGCAGCTGGTGGCGAAGCGCGGGGACGTGGCGCGGCGGATCTACATGACGCTTTACGAGGACGGCAAGCCGTGGGCGCACGCGCTGGACGGGATGACGCGGGCGGTGCTCACGGTGCTGACGCCGGAAGGGCACACACTCATCAACGACTGCGACATCCGGTCTGACGGCACGGTGATCTTTGACTTTACGGTGTTCACGGTGGCGGAGCTGGGCATTGACGAGTGCGAGCTGACGGTGTACGACAGCGAAGGCGGCATCCTGACCTCGCCGCGCTTTACCATTCTGGTGGACGATACGGTGTTCGAGACCGGGCAGACCGTAGGCGCGGCGTGGCAGGAAGCCATCGAGCGGGCGAAGGAGCAGATCAAGGAGACGACCGACGCCCTTCAGAACAAGACGCGCGGCATGCCGCTTACCTTTGATACCGTCGAGGCCATGCAGGCGGAGGATCTGCCCGAGGGGCAGATCACGAAAACGCGCGGCAGGTGGCTGCCGAACGACGGCGGCGCGCGGGAATACCGGATCGTGAACGCCGACGACGCGATGATCGAGCCGGTGTTCGACGAGAGCGGAAAAGCCGGCGGGGATCCCATCCTGCACCCGCTGGCGATCGAGCTTGAAAACGGCATGTACGCGCTGCCGATCCTGACGGATCAGGTCACGTTCTTTGATATCGGCCTGAAGCGCGGCAAGATCGACGGGGACGACGACCTCGGCATGCGCGACTCCGATTACGATCTGAGCTTCAGCGCGCTGACCGACAAGCTCGACAAGCAGATGCTCTACAACTACATGTGGCGGGATGATTCCATCCCGGCGGAAAACAGCCGCCTGCTTCAGAATTATCTGGATCACATCCCCGCCATGGCGACGGACCCGGGCGTTTGCTCGCACCTGCTGTACACGTCGCTGACCGGCGAGAGCATGACGGTGGACGACCTGCGGCAATACGAGGGGCGCACGGACCTTTACGCGAAGGCGGCGACGTTCTCCCGCATTTTCGTTCCCGCCGGCACATGGTTTTTCCGCGATCCCGTCGTGATCGAATATCCGGTCAAGATGACGGGCGCGGCTCCGATTGGGGCTTCGCGCCAGAATTCAAGGACGGAAACGCGCGCGCATCCCGTTTCCGCTCTGTTCTATCCGGCGCGGGAGCTGACGGTCGTGAACATGCGCGGCGAAAGCATTTCGCATTTCGCGCCGTCTGATCCTTCCGGAGATTACGCGATCGTGCAGTCCCAGACGCCCGGCGAGACCGCCGTGGATCTGACGGCGGATCCCCCGGTCGCGCA
>CADBOC010000303.1 GCA_902796175.1 Oscillospiraceae bacterium
CCGCTGAATTACCGCAGGGCGTTCCACCTGATGAAGAACAGCGAAAACGTGCGGTTTGACGCGGCCTATGAGGGCCGGTTCGGCCGGCTCCTGAATTGGCTTTCTCTCCTTTTGAACCGCCTGCTGGATCTCTTCGGCGCATAACGCGGGAATATGATAATAAGTCCGCCGGGAGCGTTTGAGCCGCTCCCGGCGGATGCTTTTTCTTCGGACCTTATGGGGCCGGCTTTTTTTCGTACTTTGCTGCCTGCAGGCGTTGCGCAAATCGTCAGATGAATCAAATAGATCCGCGCATGATATGAGGAAGATCGTTTTCCTGTCAGGCTTTTTTCAGAATTTCGCAGCAAGCCTGCAGCGCCTTCGTGGCGTTGCCGAGATGTTCCAAAGCTTTATTCGTCTGCGCAGATGGATCGGGGGGCCTTATCGCAGCGCGCCGGGTGTGGGCCGCGACCCGGCGGGGAGAACGCGCCGCAGACCCGGCGGCGGGAACCGTTCGCCGAAAAGCAAGGCTTCCGTCGTGAGGCGGGATCCGAAGGATGCCGCCTCAGGTCTGCAGCGATGTAAACAGGGCGGAGAAGGTACCGGACCGGTTTGCGTCCGGGCTCAACGGCCGAAAAGACGGTTGAAGAGCGAAAGCAGGCGGTTGAAGAACGAGAGGATGCGCTCCATAAAGGTCATTTCCCGCACCCGTTCGCCGCACACGTCGCACAGACCGTCGTTATCCGCGTCCGTATGTCCGGCGGGCGGGATCTGAGCCGGCGCCGTCAGCGTTTCGCCGCAGGCGGCGCAGACGGTCCCGTCCGTCGCGCCGGACTGCGTGCAGGAGGCGGCTCGGCCGGGGACGGCGACGGGCGAATGCCCCGCGGCGGGGATCAGACGCAGCTCCTCATAGCCGCATACGGTACATTCGCGCTTCGCTTCGCCGTCTGACGTGCAGGCGGGCAGCCGCGTCACGATCTCATCGCCCCAGACGTGCGGGGCAGCGGCGTACCGCGCTTCTGCAATTCGGAACTGATTGGGCCCGGTGATCTTCGGGATGAAGAGACAGTCCCACCCGT
This sequence comes from Oscillospiraceae bacterium, assembly GCA_902796175.1. GTDB lineage: Bacteria > Bacillota > Clostridia > Oscillospirales > Acutalibacteraceae > RUG806. Next base: position 1,059 of record CADBOC010000303.1, read on the forward strand.
CGAACGTGTAGTGAGAGAATTCGTCCGACTGCTTTACGGGCGTGAAGGGGATGTGAGCCGGGTCGCCGTAAGGAATATTATCCTGTACATACAGCAGGCTGCCGTCTTCATCAATAAAATGAACGGTATAACGGAAGACGTGCACCCGGATCCGGATGTCGCCGTGCACAAAAAGGTAGTTCTGCTGCATTTTGACGTCGTAATCCTGTCGCGCGTTCGCTTCGCCCGTCGCGGTCACCGTATTGCCGGAGACCGTGATCCCGGGGTACTGCCCCTGAAGCTCATAGGTAAACACGGGATCGTACCACGGGCAGCCGTACTGGTCTCTGGGATCCCCGTCCGGCAGCGTGACGCTGTTAACCCCGGAGCCCACGGGTACGATCAGATCATAAACTCTGGAACCGAATCCGGTATCGTACGCCGTAAGCTTCGGCGTAACGTCGTCAACGGCCGATTCTGTCAGCTGATACGTATCTTTGTGATCCCCCGAAAAGCCGAAGGCGATCGGGCAGCCGGATGCGGGCAGGGTCATGGTCGCCTGCGCGTTCTTTCTCGCGAACAGAGCGGAAGACGTTTGCAGACCGAACCGCCCCTTCCAAAGACGCATCAGCTCGCCGGTCATCTGATTCCGGACGCTTACTTCCGTGACGCACCAATCCGCCGCGGACTGCGCGTTTGTTCCGAGGTCGGATTCATACTGACAGACGATGCGCTTCGGAACGCCGGGGAGCGATAAGGTAAAGGTGTAAAACCCGTTTATGTCCGGCAGGTTTCTGTACTCTGTCGTATATGTACTGTTGCGCTGATCGACGCATTCCAGGAACAGGTAATTGTCTCCGTTGTCATGGCCGAGGTTTGTGATGTCCAGCGTCAGTGTGCAGGAATAGGTATTGTACGAAGACGCCCGTACCGGTATGCCTGCAAACAGCGCGAACACGAGCGCCGCCGCGGAGAACACAGCCAACGCGCGGCGCAGGGGAATCATTGTGTTTTTCATAAATCATCCTCCTGAAACGTTTGTTTTTTATTATATTAGCACAGAATACAATGCGTGTCAACATCAAAGCATTTGCGGTAGAATGAAGGCGTGAAATAGATCCCTGCCGCATCCCGCAGGACGCGATATCTTCTGCCCGCAAAATCTGGAATTGTCGCGCAGAATGCGCGAGTTAGAAGTTTGACGTCAGAAGTTAGAAATGAGAAATGAGAAATGAGAAATGTCGGAAAACGCTTCGCGTTTTGATTATATAAAATGGGTA
>CADBOC010000304.1 GCA_902796175.1 Oscillospiraceae bacterium
CTTGCGATATCTGCATAGCAGAGGCCTGAAATGACCCCGCAGCGCTCAATGTGAAATGTATACAGCGCCTGCCCGTTCCCGTTTGGATGTACGGGATTTTCCGGTACGAACCTGATCTCCTGCAGCGTAAGCACATCTTCGTCGCCGGAAATCACGTTGTATCTCCAATACCGATACGCCGAAGCATCGCTGTCGACGGAAACGGTCAACTGTTTTCCCTGTATTTCCAGCGTCGCCCTGTCAGTTTTTGCTGACGTCACGTATGCGGGATCCGGGAGAAGCAGCATGCTGATTGCGAGGTAGATCGCATAAATCAGATATACGAACCTTGAAAACACGGTTGTTTGTAATAAGAACAAGTGCATTGTACAGATCTCCTTTCAATGATGCTTAAACAGGATAGAGGCGGACAGACGTCTGAAAAGATCGTAACGCCTGCCGATCTCGCCCTGACAGGCGGCGGCAATGGCGAATGCGAAACGCTTTGCGCTGCTGCGCAGCCGCTTTCTTATTTCAGCGCGTCGATCATGGCGAACAGCTCCGTGTAAAACGCACGGGTCTCGTCCGCGTCGGCGGAAAGGCCGATCACGGTGCCGTGGTGACCCGTTCGCACGGGCGCGATGTTCCAGATCCCTTTTCGTATTTCATTCTGCGGAGGCAGGGGCGTGTTGGGGTCCCCGAACGGGCACAGGGCCGAAATCACGCTGACCAGACCGTCATTTTTCTGCCACGTCTCGTCTATGCGTATCCCGCCCGGGGTCGTGCCGTTGAACGCGCCCATCGCGAGGGCGAGGGGATAGAGCACAGGCAGCGTATCGGAACGGGGCTTCTGCGTATAAAACAGATCGCTGTCCCCGGTCGTCTGATAGGCGTAAGAGAAATAGTATACGTCGGGGCAAAGCCGGATCCGCCGGTTCAGCGCGGCGGCGCCGTCGGGGGAGAGATCGTATCCGGCGTGGTCTTTGCCGGATGAGATCACGGCCGAGATCGCCCGGCAGATCCCGCTGTAGCCGCCCGAAACGTCCGTGACGCCGAACTGATCGAGCATAAAATCGTAGGTTCCGTTCAGCGGATTTGTAAGCCCCGCCGTCGCGAAGCACAGCGTAGCCAGCAGCTCCGTTGTGGAATTCAGCCCCGCGAGCCTGCCGGCGGTATCAAGGATACACGTCAGGGACGAGCCGTTGTGCGGCGAGCAGAGCGTTGTAACGGAATGGATCAGCGCCTGTCTGCCGCCTTCAAACAGGGGCGACAGATCGCCGGGGGAGGCCGCCTGTTCGGTTTCATCCCCGTAGGCGAGCAGCGAAGCGAGCAAGCGTACCGTTTCCCCGCCGAAGGAATGGCCGACCAGATTCACTTTTTTCGTTTTGTCCCACTGCGGCAGAAGGGGCGCGGGGTACGTCCTGCCGTACCGGGCGTGGCGGTGCTCCGCCGCGTGCGCCGCGCCGTAATCCACCGTGGAGCCGGTCAGGATCGCGTAAAGCTCGCATGCGCGGTCCCAGGCGGAGGAGACGGGTCCGACGCTCGGCGTGTAGACCTCATAGCCCTGTTCCCGGAGGTAAGCAGCGAGGTCGCCTGTATCCGTACCCCAGTACCGGACGAAACTGTTTACCCCGCTTCCTGTCCCCCAGCCGCCGAGACCGTGCACCAGAACGTAGGGATAGCGCGTTTGTTCCGCCGTCGGCCCGGCGCCGGGCGTTTGTTCAGAGACTGCCGTTGGAACAGAGCCGGGCATTTGCTCAGAGACTGCCGTTTGGTCTGTACCGGCCGTTTTGCCGCCGCCGTCGGACCTGCCGCTCAGGATCAGCCACAATCCGCCGCCGAAGCCGCACGCGATCAGGATCCCGGCAAGGATCAGCAGGATCTGTTTTTTATGCTCCTGTATAAAAGAAACGAACCGGGGCGCAGCGCGGTCCGCCGCTCCGGCGCCGCTGTTTTTCGGGGGCGGCGGAGCTGCGGTCCCGTTGTCCGCAGCTGCCGGCGGAACCGAGCCCGGGTCCAGCAGCGCCTGCGGCGGAAGGCCGAACAGCCGGCTCAGCGCCGCCAGCCGTTCGGTCTCGGGCACGGCGGCGTCGTTTTCCCATTTTGAGACGGTCTGCCTTGAAAC
>CADBOC010000305.1 GCA_902796175.1 Oscillospiraceae bacterium
CCGATAACCGCCCTGAAAGCCCCTGCCCGCCTGCAGCAGCCCGCTGCTGTGAAAGGCGGGTATGATCTGCTCCAGATATTTTTTTGAAACGCCCTGACGCTCAGATATCTCTTTGAGCGGGATAAATCCTTTTTCCCGGTTCTGCGCAAGATCCACCATCATACGCAGAGCGTATCTTCCCTTTGTAGAGATCTTCATATCCTTCACCGCTCCGTTATTGCCTATTAAAACAATATGTTTTACATGATGATACCACGGCCGCGGCGTTTTTGTCAAGCACGGCAAAACGCCGTAAGAAAAAAAGACCGCGCTCTTGCTTTCATCCGCGCGGCGGCATAAAGATCCGTCTGCTTGACAGAGAAATAAAAAATATTATAATATAGAAAAGATAAAACGTGCGCCCAAAGGAGACCCGGAACATGAAGCAGACAAAAGCATACCGGCTTTCATTCACCCAAAAAGCCGAGCGGATCGTTTCCGAGATGACGCTCGACGAAAAAATCGGCCTGATGGCGGGCAGCGAGAGTGTGCGCTCCTCCATGGGCGGCGGCAGCTACAATGAAAAACCGTACCTCGCGGGCGGATGCGGGCGCCTCGGCGTGCCGGCGATGAAATTCTGCGACGGCCCCAGGGGGTGCGTGAGCGGCCGCTCCACCTGCTTTCCCGTTACGGCGGCGCGGGGCGCGACCTTCGACCCGGAGCTCGAAGAGCGCGTCGGCGAAGCCATCGGCGAAGAGATCCGCGCAAACGGCGGCAACTTTTTCGGCGGCGTATGTCTGAACGTGCCCTATCACCCCGGGGCCGGCAGAAGCCAGGAGGTATACGGCGAAGAAGCGCATCACATCGCGAAGATGGGCGCGGCGCTCATCCGCGGCGTGCAGAGCAGGAACGTCATCGCCTGCATCAAGCACTTCGCGTTCAACTCCATGGAGAACGCCCGGTTCTACGTGAACGTAACGGCGGATAAGCGCACCGAGCGAGAGATCTACCTCTACCAGTTCAAAAAGTGCGTAGAAGCCGGCGCCGCCGCCGTGATGAGCGCATACAACCGCTATGGCGGCCATTTCTGCGGCAGCAATCGCTACCTGCTGCGGGACGTACTGAAGGGCGAATGGGATTTCGACGGCTTTGTGATCAGCGACTTCTTTTTCGGCACGCATTCCACCGCCCGCTGCATCAACGCGGGGCTTGATATCGAGATGCACATGCGCCGCTATTATCAGCCCGTTCTTATCAAAGCGGCGCTCAAAAGGGGAAAGATCACAGAAGAACAGCTCGACGAGGCCGCGACGCGGATCGTGCGTACCCTGTTGAGCTTTACCGAAGACGACGAAGCCGACTACCCCGCCTCGCTGATCGCCTGCCCCGAGCACGTCGCCCTCGCGCGGGAGGCGGCACAAAAGAGCGTTACGCTGCTCAAAAACGGCGGCCTGCTGCCGCTGGATCCGAACAAACACCGCCGCGTCGCGCTGGTGGGGGATCTCTGCGATACCGAAAACATCGGGGACCACGGTTCGAGCATGGTGCGCCCGCCCTACGTCGTTACGCTGAAGCAGGCGATCGAAACGAATTACCCCGAGGTAAAATTCGACTTTATCCCCACGAAACAGACGGAGCTCTTCTCCTCCGTGATCAAAAACGCGGACGCCGCGATCGTAATGTGCGGCTGCGCCCACGGAGACGAGGGGGAATACATCTTCACCATCGGCGGCGACCGCAAGGATCTGGGCCTCAAAAAAGAAGAGCTCGCCATGGTGCGGCGCGTATCGGCTCTGAACCCGAACACAGCCGCCGTCGTCACCGGCGGCAACGCCATACGCGTCAGCGACTTTGACGCCGGCGTGAACGCCCTGCTGATGGCCTACTACCCCGGCATGGAGGGCGGGAACGCCATCGCCGATATCCTTTTCGGCAGGGTGAACCCCGGCGGCAGGCTGCCCTTTGCCATCGCCCGCAGAGACGAAGACTACCCGAAGATCAACTGGCACGCAGCCGGGCAGCGCTACGGCTACTACCACGGCTATCAGAAGCTGGATAAGGACGGCGTATCCCCCGCTTATCCCTTCGGCTTCGGCTTATCCTATACCTCCTTCGCGCTCTCGGACGCCGCCCTGCTTTCGATCGACGATGAAAAAGCGGCGTTCACCGTAAGCGTGACGAACACGGGGGAGAGGCCCGGCGACGAAGTGGCGCAGCTCTACGTCGGCTTTGAAAACAGCCGGGTGGACCGCCCCGTAAAAACGCTGCTCGATTTCCGCCGCGTCTCCCTCGCCCCGGGCGAGACAAAAACCGTGACGCTCACGGCTTTGCGGGAAGACCTTATGTATTTCGACGAAGCGGAAAACCGCTTTCTGGACGAAAACGCCCCGTGCATGGCGTTCATCGGTACAGACGAACGCTGCGCCGGCGTAACCGGGATCCCGTTCCGCTTTTAAACAGATCTCAAAAGGAGGACCTACGCCATGTATAAGACCGACACGCCCCGCGCGCTGTTCAAAAAAGGGACGGCGCTTTTCTGCGCGCTCGCGCTCATGCTGCCGGGGATCGCGATCCTGTTTTCCGGCCGCGCCTTCGCCGCCGGATTTGAAACCGGCGACGTGATCGTCTTCGGCAGCTACCCGAAGACGATGGAGACCGACGAAACGCTGACGGCGGCGCTCGACGCCGCGGCGGCGGACCTGCCATGGCTCTCGCTCGGCTACGGAACAGTAAAAAAACCTGAGGATTTCGCGTTTTACAAAGACGTTTCCTACGGGGGCGAACGCTACCGCGCGATCCTCTTTACCATGTACCGCTCCGCCTACGGCGGCGGTGTGACCAGACGCGACGGCGGCTCCACCGTCGTTGAGATCAATACCGTTTACTGGTTCCGCTATGAGCCGATCGAATGGACGGTCATGGACGGAGAGAGCGGTCTTCTGATCGCGAACAGCGTGCTGGACGCGCAGCCGGTCAACGCGTCGGCGTACGACACCTATTACGCGGACGCGGAGCATCTGCACCATCTCAACGACTATTCTGTCGGGTCGATCCGCGCGTGGCTGAGCGGCGCGTTTCTGCATACGGCTTTTACCGAAGCCGAGGCCGCCGCGATCGAAACAAAGGTTCAGGATAACAGCGCCGACGGGATCGAAAACACCTCCGACCCCGTGTTTCTGCTCTCGGCCGCCGAGGCGTACGCCATCCCCGGCAGCCGCGTGCGCTACGGCTCCGACTACGCGAGAGCGCAGGGGCTGTACAACTACAGGACCATAACAGACCCGGATCTGTGGTTCCTCCGCAACCCCGGGAGCACCGCGAAGGAACAGCGGTACGTCTCGGATTCAGGGAATATCTACAGCGGCGTGGAGACTGTCAGCACCGACGTCGGGATCTGCCCCGCGCTCTACCTGAACGCCGAAGCCTACGCGCTTTTACCCCGGACGCCCGGCAACGCCCCGTACGCCGCGCTATCCTTCGATTATGCGGACGGCGTGCTCACCGTCTCCGGCTCCGGCGCCGTTCCGACGGAACCGGAAGACGGCTCCTCGCCCTTCGCCGAATATGGGGAGACCTGCCGCGCGATCCTGCTCGGCGACGGCATAGAGGCGGTCGAGGCGAACGCATTCGCTTCTCTGACCCGGCTGAAAACGCTGGTTCTGAACGGGCCTGTCTCGCTTCGCCCCGGGGCGTTCGCGGAAAACGAAGCGCTTTCCGCCGTGATCTGCGCCGACGCGGCCCGGCTGAGCGACGCCTGCTTTTCACCCGAAGGCGACGTACTGCTCTATGAGCCGAAGTCCGCCCCGCACACCGGCGCAGCGCCCGAGACCTGTTCCGTTCTGCCCTACGCCTTTGCCGACGGCACGCTGAACATTGAGGGCAGCGCCCGGATGGACGTATACGCCCTGCTGGATCTGATGGCGGTGATGTGCGGCTATTACGACGGCATAAACTATGTGCGTTTCGATTCCTACGCCTCCTCCGACATTCCTCTCTACGTTTACAGCGAAGCGAAGGGGCAGTACGTGCGCGCCAAACGCGACCGGCTCGACGGGGTGCGCTTCTGGGTGCAGACGGCCGGGGGCGAGACGATCACCTTCAACGAATTCTGCGAAAAAGCGGGAACGGACGGTCTCGATACCTTCCGCCTTGTCGCCGATACGGACGCCGGCGAGGAAGTGAAGGAGAGCACGTTCACGATCGTCGCAAACGCCATCCGCGCCGGCGCGGAAAGGGTGCTGGGCTGGATCGTAAAGCTGCTGAACTATATGTTCAGCATTCTCTCCCGCTTCCGCTGATTTTTTCTCTGCTGTTTTAATTCCGCTTTAGGTACGCGGGCTAAAATGGGGACACCAAAGAAAAAAAGGAGTGTTCCCCATGAAGACAGGCATCTGCAAAAAAACCGCGGCGCTGTTCACCGCGCTGCTTCTGCTCTTTTCTCTGGCGGGTTTTTCGCTGACCGCGTTCGCGGCGGAAACAGAAAGCGCCGTCGATCTGACCGGCGCTACGACCTTCGCCTTTTCAGACGACGGCATTGTGATCGCCGAGGGCGCGTATACGGGCTATAAAGTAAAAGGCGCGGCGCTCTCGATCACAGACGCCGGGGTCTAC
>CADBOC010000306.1 GCA_902796175.1 Oscillospiraceae bacterium
AGCTCATACAGCCCCTCGGCCGCGGGAAGACCGTTCGCCACGAGCAGGCGGTTGACCTCGCGCAGCAAACCCAGCTTGAATTCCCGGTACCGTTCTCTGCCGCCTACCCGGATATACTCGGCGGCGACGCACGCCCCGCCGAAGGGTCTTCCGCCGGTCTCCCGGCAGCCCCGGCAATCGCACGCGAACTGACATTCCCCACAGTTTGCGCCGCAGATCGTATCCATCTTGTTTCCTCCTTTTTCCGGCTTTGCCTCAATCTGCAAAGCGAATGATCTGATTTTGCGCGTCGACCGTCGCCTCCGCGCCGAAGGGGATGACGCAGCGCGGCAGCGCATGCCCGACGTTTACGTTGCAAAGGATCGACAGGTCCGGCCGGCCGGTCTCGCCGACGAGCAGCCGTTCATATTCCGCCGCATAGGTCTCATCCATCGGCTTGCCGACCAGCACGCCCGAGACGGCGTCGAACACGCCCGCCTCTTGCAGATACCTGAGCGCCCGCCTGTATTTTTCGGGTCTCGGCTTTTCCTCGCTCGATTCCAGCAGCAGGATGCGGCCTTTCCATTCCTCCGCGGAAGGAAAAAGCCCGTACTGTCTGCACAGCGCCGGCATATCGGCGTAGCGTTCGCCGTTGAAGCAGTCGTAAAGCGTATCGATGCAGCCGCCGAGGATCTTTCCCGAGAAAACCGGCGGCCCCTGCAGCAGACGAAAGCCGCCGTTGAGCAGGGCGGGCCGCTCTTTGCCGGCTTCATCCGGCGAAAAGCGCTCCCGCTCCCGGTACCATACGCCGCTTGGCCGGATCTCACGAATGCCGCCGGTACCGATCAGCTCCTCAAAATACCTTTTTGTATAAGGGAGCATCCCGGGGCCGAGTTCGCAGACGTCGGGCAGAAAGGCCTGCCCGTAAAAGGTCTTCAGCCCCGCCTTATGCAGCATCAGATGGTTGACCGTGGTATCCGAAAAACCGAGAAACACTTTATCCGTTACCGCCCCGGCCAGCTCCTCAGCCCCAAAGAGATACGGCAGCAGGCGGTAGGTATCGTCGCCCCCGATGGCGCAGAGGATCATATCCGTATCGGGATCGCGAAAGGCGTTCAGCAGATCCTCCGCCCGCTTTTCGGGGTGCGCCTTCACATACGCCTCGCCCTTCAGGGCGTGAGGCGCGAATTTCACGTTCAGGCCGTATTCCTTCAGCCTTTTAAGCCCGATCTCCACCTCAAAACGCAGGTCCGGTTCCCCCATGATCCCGCTTGAAAGACTGACGATCGAAACGTTTTTTATTTTATTCATCGGTTTTCCCTCCGTAGATTCTGATAAAATGCCGGCTGAACGCTTCGATCTGCGCCAGCGCCTCCTCCGTCCGGTCCGGCTCCCGGTCGCATAAACGGATGAGAGCCGAGATCGGGGCGGTATAGGAAAAGGCGGCCATAGCGGGGTCGTCGGGGCGCAGCAGCCCCTTTTCCATCATACCGGCGAAGACCGGCGTGAACATCTCCGTAAGGCCTGTCAGAAAATGCTTCGTCGCGAGGGCCCTTGCGCGTTCATCGCGGAACTGCTCGATCGAAAGCACCTTGCGGGTCAATACGATCCGCTCGTCGCGCACCGTAAAGCCGACCATGCGCATCGTCATCCGAACGAGCTCCTCCGCCGTTTCAGGTACGGGCGGCAGGTTCTCCGCCGAGCCGAAGCGCACGGCGTAATACGCGATCATCTCATCGAGCAAGGCGTTCCAGATCTCCTCCTTGCTCTGAAAATGCTTGTACACCGCGGATTTTACAAGCCCCAGCGACGCGGTCAGCTCCCGCACGTTCGTTCCGGCGTATCCGTTTTCAGCAAACAGCTCCAACGCCTTCGTCAGAATTCTTTCTTTTGTACCCTTTGCCATGCAATCCTCCAAAAAGTGACCTCTCGTTCACTATTATACTGCACGCCCACGCGCCTGTCAAGTATGCTGCGCCAACAGATCATAAAGCGTAATGCAAAAATTTACTGTTTATTTAAATATTGTTCATTGTATCAGATCTCGCAGGCGTGATATAATTATATTTGATCAATTTTGGCGCCGGATCCCATCGGCAATAATGGAAAACGCCCCCTTTTGTCGACCTGCCTCAAACGCCCGGTCGATCCGTTCTGTTTTTTTCGGATATATCCGAACCGCGGCGATCAAGCGTTTAAAATGAAACAAAAAACCTGCTTTTGTCGGTTGAAATACAAATACAACAGGTGTAGAATAAAATAGCAAATTCAATACAGGGGAAGAAAAACATATGAAGCTGACAAACATACCGAGCATCCGGGAGCTGCTGGACGCAGCCCCCGCAAAACACGACGACAGGACCTTTATCAAGTTCATCCGCGACGGCGCGATCGTCGAAAAGCGGTTCAGCGAGGTGCGCAGCGACTCCCTCGCCTTCTGCCGCCGCCTCAGGCATCTGCTGCCCGAACAAACGCACGTCGCCATCATCAGCAAAAGCAGCTATGAGTACATCGTGAGCATGACGGGCGTGATCATCAGCGGCAACGTGGCTGTGCCCGTCGCGCCCGATTCCACCGTAGAAGACGTTTCCGCCATTGTGAACGACGCGGACGTGACTGCGGTGCTCTATGAGCCTGAGTTCGCCGACAAGCTGGAAGCGCTCAAAGCGCTCTGCCCCGCCGTAACGCATACCCTGAACCTCGGCAGCACCGAAGACTTTGAAACGATCTACCGCGACTACAGCGAGACCTCTCCCTACGCGGCGCTCTCCGATATCAGAATGGACCCGGCCGCCTGCTCGCTGATCATCTACACCTCCGGCACCACCGGAGATAAAAAGGGCGTGATGCTCTCGAGCGACGCGCTCGTCGGCAACATGATGTTCAAGCCTTATTCGGATATCGTGAACCGCCGCGACGTGATCCTCTCGGTGCTGCCGCTCTATCACATTTTCTGCTTCGTCACCGATTATCTGGGGCCGCTCAAGAACGGCAACGAGCTGTGCCTGAACGGCAATATGCGCGACCTGTTCAAAAACCTTCTGATCTTCAGACCCAACCAGATGCGCGTGGTACCGATGCTGGCGGGGGCGCTTTTGGGGCGCATACGCGCCGTGCAGGCGAAGCGCCCGGATCTGACGCCGAAGGAAGCGGCGGCCGAAGTCACCGGCGGCAACCTCGATATGATGCTCTCGGGCGGCGCGTATCTCGATCCCGCCCTCTGCCGCGCCTTTGACGCGATGGGCATCTTTCTTCG
>CADBOC010000307.1 GCA_902796175.1 Oscillospiraceae bacterium
GCGTTCCGTTATGGCTGGGGAGGCGGGATTCGAACCCACGCATACAGCAGTCAAAGTGCTGTGTCTTACCGCTTGACGACTCCCCAACGGCTGTTCAGCTGTGTTTTTTCTCAGGCGGAATTCAATTTTACCTGAAAAAAAATCGCAAAATCATCAGACTTTGCGAAAAAAAGTGGGGTGGGTAGTCGGATTCGAACCGACGACCTCCAGGGCCACAACCTGGCACTCTAACCAACTGAGCTATACCCACCGTCTCGAACGGATATTATTATATGCTATCGCCGGGCTTTTGTCAAGTATTATTTCAGGATTTTTACGTACACAGGAACGTATTTTATATCAAAAAAGGAGATGCTTGCGCGGCGGCCGGGAATATGCTACAATCATGATCGGTCGGGAGAGCCGACGAACAGAAAAAGGGAGGCGCGGAATGAAAGAACTGTTTGAACAGACATGGTCGCAGATGGACGGCGGTGTGCGGATCTTCCTTTTAACGGGAAAAACGCGGGCGCTTGTGATCGATACGGGCATAAGCGGACTCGATATCCGCTCAATGGCTGCCGCCGTTACCGATCTGCCGTTGGAGTTGCTGAATACCCACGCGGACCGGGATCATATCGCCGGGAACGCGCAGTTTTCGTCCTGTTATATGCATCCTTCCGAAACGGCGTTTTACCGGAACGCGCAGCAGGGAAAGGGAGGCGTAGTCCCGGTGTTTGAAGGGGACGTGATCGACCTTGGCGGCAGGGAACTCGAGATCGTGCATCTGCCGGGGCATACGCCCGGCAGCGTCACGGTGCTCGATCGCAGAAACCGCTGCCTGATCGGCGGCGATCCGATCCAGGAAGACGGCGAGATCTATATGTTTGGCCCCCAGCGGGAGATGGCGGCGTATATCGCGAGCCTGAAACGTGTATCTCGCCGCACGGATTTTGATCTCATATACCCCTCCCACGCAAAGGAAAAGGTCGGTCGGTCGGCGATCGCGGCGCTGATCGACGGCGCCGGACGAATCCTCTCCGGCGAGATCGTGGGGAAGAGAACGGAAAGATATGGAAAAATGATCCGCGTCTGCGACGCGGGCGTATCCCGATTTCTCTGCGAAGAGACGTACGAATAAACAAAAAAAACGGCTCACTGACGCGTCTGTTTAAAACGTGAGCCGTCCCCTGTCAAGCAGACAGGCAAAGTATACAAAGAAAGCTTGACGAACTACAGATAGCCCGGTAGGGTGACTGCCTGAGGCGCGCTGCGCCGAAAGAAGGAACCCTGCCGGGCTATCTTGCGCCGCAGGTCAAAAGACCGGGGCGCCAACGCATCGTCTGCCGTCGGATCGGGCAGGGGCTTTGCCGAAGAAGCGCCTGAGCGCCAGCGGGAACAAACCGGGATCGGCGCAGGGGAGCTCCGAGGCGCTCCAGCCGAGCTTCGCCGCGACGCGGCCCGGGACGCTGGAATTCTTTACCGCTTCGCCTGGGGCGAAGAGATCGTCAGCGCCGTAGACCAGCAGCGGCACATTTTTGCCGGTATGCGAGCCGGAATGGAAGGTATAGCGGCCGTTCTCAAGGTATAGATCGCCTGTCTCATGGTCCGCTGTGACGACGACGAGCGTATGTCCGTCCGCCCGCGCGAATTCCACAGCGGCGCGTATGGCGTCGTCAAAGCCGCGCATCGCGTCTGTCGTATCGGCGATCTTGGCGGGGAAGTCGACCCCCTCCTCTGTGCGGTGCGAGTTCTTGTCGATATGCGCGCCCTCGATCATCAGGAAAAAGCCCTTCGTATTGTTTTCGTTCAGCAGGCCGATCGCCTTTACGCTCATCTCGGCCAGCGTCGGCATATTGCCGCCGTCGATCGGCCGCGCCCGCCAGAACTCGCCCGAAAACTGGCCGAAGCTGCGCTGCCCGGCGGTGAGCGCGTTCATGCCGGCTGCGTCCTCCACGTAGGTCCAGCCCTGCTCCTCGGCGGCGGCGCGGGCGTCCTCCTCAGCGGCGGCGCCCCAGATCAGATCCAGATCGCTTTCAAGCTGCCGCTTTGTGATCTGTGCGGATTCGCCCCGGTCTGAAATGTGTACGGAGTAACCCGCGGGCGTAGCGCCTGTTGTGCGGTCCGTCGTGACGATCCCGGTCCGCATGCCGTGCTCAATGGCGTTCTCTGTGATGATGCGCGGGCGCACGAAAACGCCCAGAGGATCGATGGGGTATACGCAGAGCGCCCGGTTGTTGACCCGCACCCCGCACGAGAGCGCCGTCGCGCCCGCCGCGCTGTCTGTAACCTTTGAAGAGAACGAACGGGTCTCAGACTGCCCGCGCAGGTCGCAGGCGGTATCCATAAACAGGTCCACGCCCTGCTCACGGGCGAGGGCAAGGTGGTTTTCCCCCATGCCGTCGCCGATCATGAAGATCACATTCCGGATTCCGCTTTCGGTCTGCTCCGCCGCGAACGCGGGAGTGAACAGACTCAAAAGCATCAGCAGCGCTGCGGTGAGCGCGAATAAGCGTTTTTGTGCGGTCATGATTTATCCTCCTTTTTCTGTTCGCAGATCGATTATAGCATCGGCCGCGTGATTTGTAAAGAGGGAGCATTCGGCTCCCGGCGCATAAAACGCAAACGGGACCGTTGCCTGAAAATACAGACGAAAGAAAGGTTGAACTGCGTTCGTATATATGTTATACTTTGAAAAAGAACGGAGGTGTTTCACAATGAAGCTATGTGTACCGATCCCGTGTTTTTTCGGGGATATCCCCTTTGAGGAGGCGGTGGCGAAAATAGCCCGGCTGGGGTACCGTTACGCCGAGATTTACGACTGGCGACAGCTGAACCTTGCAGCGGCGGCGAATGCGCTGCGGGAAAACGGCGTCGAGCTGCTGAGTATGTGCACGACCGAGTTCCGCCTGAC
>CADBOC010000308.1 GCA_902796175.1 Oscillospiraceae bacterium
AAACTGTTGTTTGTTTTATCCCCCCCTTTGCTTTGCGCACAGTGTGAAAAGTATAAATGGGCAGACGGCGGAGAGAACGATAATGAAAACCTTTTCTTTTGACGGATCGTTGAAAAATGGGTAAAGATGATTTAAGATAAGGTAAAAAGATAATGCAAAAATATTGTTTTTTTACAAAATAAATGATATAATCAGCGTATCATTGTTTGTGTTTGTATCTTTTTTCGCTCATAGAGGAATGAGAATATCGTGAAACGCGTTGTTTTGATCTCTGTTATCGTTGTGTTGTCGGTTTGTGCCGGTCTGTCTGTTTTTGCGGAGGGAAGACCGTGTTGGGGTACGGCGATCTCCTGTGATCCTGCGCCTGTTTGCGACGGATTTCTCGTTTCCTTCTCCGATGAAGAACAGGCTTTGAGACTTGCGCAGGAAAATAGGATCACGATCGCCCGGATGACGGAGACGCTCTACAGGGTCGGATCGGAAGAGGATCTGTCTTTTCTTTTGTCATACGGTGTCGTACGGTTCAGTGAACCGAACTATTCCGTTGAACTGTTTGAGACCGAAACGGAAGTCGATCCGGGATCGGATGCAGGCGGCGACTGGATCCGAAGGATCCTTAAAACCGACCTGTCGACAGCTTGGGGGCTCACAGGCGCCGGTGTGCGCGTTGCGGTGATCGACAGTGGAGCGGACGTTTTGAATCCCGATCTGACATGCGCAAACATTGAACCCGGCTATGATTATGTGGAAGAAAGCACGGAAATGTGCGATACGCTGTACCATGGCACAAAGATCCTTCAACTGATCTGTGCGGACGACAACGACCTCGGCGTCACCGGTACGGCGGCAGGGGTGAGTATTGTTCCTCTGCGTTGCTTTGCGCCGAATAAGGGCGGCTCTGTCTTTATGCTGTCTCAGGCGATCCGGGATGCGGTCGACGTTTATCATTGCGACATCATCAATATGAGTTGGGGGCTCCGTGTGAACTCGCAGGTTTTGGAGGATGCGATCCGATACGCATACAGTAAGGGAGTTCTTCTTGTTGCGGCTGTGGGAAACGTCTCTTCCTACAATCCGCAGGGAACCGTTTTCTATCCCGCGGCGTATGACGTTGTGATCGGCGTATCATCATTTGATCCCTATCTGCGCGGCTGTTCCATTGCGCAGCGGAACGCGAGCGTGACCGTCTGCGCCCCGGGGAGCGAGATCCCGTTGATCGGACAAAACGGTGAAGGGCTGATCGAGAGCGGCACCTCCTTTTCGGCTCCCATCGTGACCGCCGAGATTGCCGTTATGAAACAGCTTTGGCCCGATATGACCGCAGAGGATCTTTTCTCTCTGATCAAAACGCGCGCGACAGATCTGGGGGAGGAAGGCTTTGATACCTGCTACGGTTACGGATATCTTCCCATGGATCGATTCCCCGGCGATCATGGAAGTTGCGTTTTTCGAATAAAGACGGAAGAGGAAGAAAGATACGGCCTTTTTTCATGGCTGATCTTGCCTGAGGGGGGGAAGATCCTCTCTGTTTGCGGTGATCCTTCCGGAAAGACCGAAAAGGTATTCGCTGCGGGATCCGACCGGCCCGTTCTTACGCTGGAAAGGGAGATCCCGGTTTCGGAGAACGGCGCTTCGGTCAGCGTGTTTTTTACCGATCCCTCTTTTATACCGATGCATCCGAAAGAAATGATTGAGATCCATTCATTACAGTAAGGAAAGGAGTTTTGTGTAATGAAAAAAAAGGTTTTGGGCGTTTTTCTCGTTGCGGTATTTCTGTTCTGCGGCGGAGCGCAGCCTTTCATGCAGATCGGCAGCGCACAGGAAAATGACCCCGGTACGGTTGCCGTTGATTCCCCGGATTACAGCGTTGCTGATCCTTATGAATCTGTCGCGCTGTTTGACGGTGTGCCGGATTTCGATTTGGACGGGACCGTTGCTTTATCCGCAGAAGGCGGCGCGGGTATGGACGGCTCGCCTATTTCGGGAGAGGATTTTTACGACAGCTTTTTCAACAACGAGCTGGCGCCGATCGCCGAAGCATTCCCGTACAGCTCTTTTGACGGCGCCGGACCTGCGGCTGAGGTAGGAGATCCCGAAGAAGCGGGCACGCCGGATCTGTCTGTCAGTCTTTCCGGCGACGACGGAGAGATCGTACCGGCGCCCGAGATGGACGGAGCGGATCCTTTTTCCGACTCCGAAGGGCTGGACGGAGGCAGCGCTCCTTACGGCTATTATTTGGAGATCTCTTCCGCAAAGTGCAGAGTAGGCAACAGCATCGAGTTTTATACGGAGTTCCAGAATACGACGGCTTCGCAGCTGATCGTTTATCACAGAGAATCGGAAACGCTGGAGCGGTTCAATATCTCTCCTTATGTGAGATATCGTTTGACCTTTAACAGAACCGGTACGTTTGCGCTGTTCCTTCTGCTTGGGAATCCGTACGGTATATATAACGGCTGGCAGCACAACCAGGTCTTGAACGTCTCCGTTGGCGCACCGCCGGAAGCCTACTGGATGTCGATCTCTTCGACCCGGATCAACGTGGGGCAAGCCGTTCGGCTGAATATCGATAAAAAGAACGCCTCCCGTGCCCGTCTGATCATCAAGGACGTCAACAGCAATATCGTTAAATACAACGATTATGTTAATGATTCACCCGGTTTCAATATGAACTACGCAAGCCGGTTTGCCTTTTATCTGATAACGGAAAATGATTTCGGTTCATTTGACGGAAGTCAGTATAACGGTTTTACCCTATACTGCGACGTCGTAGATCCCGCGCCCTCGGCATATTCGTGGCGATTAACGGGACGCAGTTCTCTGGAGCTTGAAGAAAAAACGACGATCGAAGTATCCGATCTCGGCGGCGCTTCCTCCGCTACGGTGTACGTGGAGAAGGATGGCGAGATCACGAACCAGCTTCCCATCAGATCTCCCACGACTCTTACATTCTCTTCAAAAACGGCAGGTTCTTACTTGATCTATATGATCACGAAGAACAATTCCGGTTCATATAACGGGAAAACTGGCGGGAAAACGATTCGCATCAACGTCAACGGGGCCCCCAGCCGCTACTGGATGAGCATCAGCACAACAAGCTGTGAGGTTGGCGATGAGATCCGTTTCAAGATCGATCCCTATACTTCCTCTTCCTACGAATTTGTTCTGGAACGCAACGGTTCGGTCATTTTTCAAAAGGATTTCGGAACGTCCACCGGCGTCAAGTGGACTCCGAACAATCCCGGCAAATACAGGATCTATCTGATCACCCACAATTCCGCCGGGAGCTTTAACGGCGGAAACGAGGATGGATACAGTCTGCAATGTACTGTCCGTGTGAAATCGCAGACATGGGTAAACAACTACGGATACGCGTTTGCCAACGGCTTTACAGAACTGGGTTACCATTATAAGGTAGAAAACAATCAAGCGGTCTCGCTTGATAAGATGAGCCTTGCGTCTTATAGAAGCGTGTTCGGTTACGCCTCCGGGACCGCTCGTTATCTGTTTGCGGACAATTGGGGTGGATCCTGTTTCGGTTTCGCTTCGACGGCGGCATGGGTCAATACCCACTTAAATTACAATTTCGCAAGCTATTACAATTCGTCGAACAGCACGGTGCGGGGGATCGCCGAACCCCGGAACAAGGATTCAAAGGTCACCCGAATGCTCGAACGCTTCCAGCTTTCTCAGGAAAAAAGTGAGATCAGCGATGAGTCTGACCGCAATCGGAATAATTTGCCCGGGCTTATCAACGCGGTGGAAGCCTACGAGACCGGCGGTCCGGCCGTTATTCTTGGCGTTTACAGCAGCGACGGAGGCCATGCGCTCGTACCCGTAGAGCATTTTACAAGCAGCGGCGTACATCTTTTCAGGGTCTATGACTGCAATGAACCGAATGCTATGCAGATCGCCGGGTTTAACGCGAACGCCGACGGATCGTTCCGCAACTTTGTTTATAATTGCCAGCATCTGTACACGGATCATTTCGATTTTGTTTACGCGAATACGGTGATGGACGCCATGAGCAGCGTGGCGCTGATGGACGCGGACAGTGGAAACACGGAAGACTATCTGAAGGTCGTCGTTTCGGATTGCGATTCGCTCAGCTGTAAAAACAGCGCCGGTGAAACGGTGAATCTGGATCGGTACGCCGTTACGCTCTGTGATTCCGATCTGGACGGTCGGCTGTTCCATCTGCCGGTGAACGCTTATACGATCGTCTGCGGCGCGGAGAAAGAGACGACGCTCAAATGCTCGGTCTCCGATCAGTCGGCTTCTGCCTCTGCGGAAGCGACGGGCAAAAACGTGACCTTCTATCTGGGGAAAACAGACGGGTCTGTTCAATGCTCCGCCAGAAACGACACGAAGGGCGAGATGCAGATCCGTCTGGTCAACAGCTTCGGGCAAATGAGTCTGCTGAACGCCGACGCAGGTTATCTCGGCGTCGAAACAGACGGTGCGACCATGCGGGTCAACAGCGATACGGATAAGGTCTCCCGAAACGGCGAAAGCGTTTCGCTTGATTGGGATTTCGGCGGAGGGATCGAGTTCGACGGCAGCGGAGAGGATCAGGTCGCTTCCCTTGAGGTCAACGCCTTCGACAGCGCGTCAGCGTCTGAGCTTTCGGTCAACGCTGCCGAATCGCATCTCAGGTACGGGACGGAGGGGATCGTCGGAACGCTCGTGCTGAAAACAGAAAACCCCGCCGACGCGGCAAACTTCGACGTTTATGTCGCGCTTTACGACGCCGCCGGAAAAATGCTTGGTATCGAAAAGACAACGGCCGTGGTCGGCGCGGGCAACGGAGCCGCGACGGTAGAGTTGCGCGGTGCCATTGCGCCGACGAGCGTATCATCCGAAAAACTCAGCATGCGGGTATTTATGACCGACGGTTTGTTTGTGCCTCAGTGCGGTCCGGCTGCGTATGAAACAGTTTCGGTCCAATGAGAGGATTTGTAAAATGAAAAGAAAAGTCTGTTGTCTTGTTCTCGTCCTCTGTTTTCTGTTCCTGATGTCTCCTCAGGTGCAGATCAGAGCGAACGACGAGGTCCGGCCACCGGCGCAGGACGGTTTTCTGCTCTGCCCGCAGAACGGGTATGAAGTATACGTCCCCCTTTCCGTCGAGAAATGCCCCGGGAAAGATACGGCGGAGCTGTTCGAAAGCATCTCCTGGAGTCTGCACGTATGGATCTCCTCTGACTGTGTGCCGGGCGTCAGTCTTGGTACCACGGTGCCGGATATCGTTCGGCTTGGAGATACGACGTATCTGAATTACCAGATCGAGGACTCAAACGGAAACCTTCTGAATACTTCGGATTACGGGTGGACGTATTCTGCGACCGAATATATTTATTATCCGGACGGTAGCGTAGCGCATTCCTATACGTATGATAACAACAACAACTGGATCAGTTTTCGCTACGGAACAAATTCGCCGACAGG
>CADBOC010000309.1 GCA_902796175.1 Oscillospiraceae bacterium
AGCCGGGCACACACGACGCATGGGCGGCAAGGTGTATTGAAAAAGGCGCTTCCGCCGCGCAGGTCAAGCCGGTCCATTCTCTGGATACCCCGGAAAAACGCGAGTTCTTCCTCAGCCGGATAGAACGCGCGCAGTGATAAGTACGAATCAAAATCAATCAAGGAGGCACATCATGAAAAAGCAGTTTACGAAAATCCCGGCGTTTTTCCTTTGTCTTATTCTGATCCTCTCCTGCGGCGCGACCGCTTTCGCCGCCACCAAAGACGACGTCACCCAGTATGGAAAAGCCGGCGGCTATCTCGCCATCGGCGATTCCATCTCCCGCGGCTGCGGCGCCGAGGGCTTCTACATCGGCAGAAACGGCGAGCACCTTCCCAACGGGGAAGGCCAGTACGGCGAATATGACCTGCGCAACGTACAGGGTTGTGTGCCTTATCAGATCGCCGAGGCTGTCGGCTGCACCGCGCCTATGGATATGACGGACCAGAGCGCCACGTATTGGCCCTTCACCTATCCCGGCATGACCACGGCGGTAACGCTGGATCTTCTGGGCGTGGACGACGGCTTTACAGACGAAAAGCTCAACTACGCGTATTATAAAGACATGCTCGAATACTTCGGGTGGGAGGGATCCCTGCCCGGCGTGCGCGAAAACGAGACTCCGCAGGAGGTTGCCGAATCAAGAGGCGCGATCGGAAAGTGCGGCAACATCATGGAGCTCATCGACAGAGCCGATCTCATCACGGTGCAGCTCGGCATGTGCGACGTGTTCTACCGCACCTACCGCATCGTTTCAAACGGCGGCATGCTCGCGGACGGCATGAGCTTTGATCTCTCCAGCCCCGAGGCGATCGTAAACCTGGTAAAAACCGCCGTATCCGAGATGTGGAACGGCTACGAATATTGGAAAGCCAATTACCCGAAGCTCATCGAAACGCTCATTGAGCGGAACCCCGACGCGGATATCGTCATGGTCGGTTCCTTCAATCTCGTAAACGAGCTTACCATCACCGACGACCTGCTTGCCCCCATCGGCTCCGCGTTCTCGGTGATCACAGACAGCATGAACCTGCAGTACAAGAAATGGTCCAAAGAATACGGTATCCCCTATGTGGATATCGCCAACACCGAAACGCAGGCCGCGGAGCTTGACTGGTCTCTGCTCGGCGACTTCAAAGACAATACTTTCACGGGCACGCATCCTACGCAGAACGGCTATGATTACATTGTCCGTCAGATCCTCGCTCAGCTGCCTCCCAAGACCGAAAGCAAAGAGATCGCTGTTGATATCGGCAGATTTGAATCGGTAGATTACGTGCTTGTCAACGGCATCCCCGTAAAGAATTATACGTTTAAGGATCACGTTGTCACAGTGCCTTACGCCGGTCCAGGCGCCGCGAATCTTACCGTCGGCGTAAAGAATGAGGACGGCACAGTTTCGGTACAGACGTACCAGCTGACCTATAAACTCGGAGAGGGCTACTCCGCTTACCGCGTCTACGGTACCAACGACGCCGCCGGCACAGCGAAGAAACCTGCGCGTACCTTTATCAGTCTGATCAGGGATCTGTTCCAGAAGATCGCCGACTTCTTCAAAAATCTTTTCAAAAAGAACTGAACGCGAAAAAAGCAAAAGCACCGGGTCACATTCACGAACAGCGGTGTGATCCGGGAGCTTTATATTACTTGAAACGGGAGGTTGGTTTCTTTTATGCATTGCCCCAAATGCGGGGGAGAGATCCCATTTTATGACCTGAAACCGAACTGTAAACACTGCGGCGTAAACATCATGTATTACACGCAGGAGGAAGGTTTGATCCGGGACGCAAAACGGACGGAGCTTGAGGGCGCTTCCGCACGCATGGTGATCGCCCGCGTGAAAGCGGAATTCATCGGCAGCAAGCTCGCGTGGGTCCGCATGATCGTTTCTCTGCTGGCGGTTGCCGCGCTTCTTGTGCCCTTTGGCAGTATGCATTATACAGCGCCCTTTCTTGATCAGAAGCTGTCAGTCGGGATCATCGGGATCATTCAGGGGTTCAGCAACGGCGGCGACGGTCTGATCATGAATCTGCCTTCATTTTTGCAGAGCACCCTGTATGCCGGTGCGACAAAGGCGATCCTGGTACCTGCCGTCTTCTTTGTGATCGCCGCGCTGCTTGACGTTGTGCTGGTCGTTGTGCTGCTTCTGGGATTTCTGAATCTTACGAAATGCGCAAAGATCATGCAGTATACGGCCCTGGCAGGAGCGGTGGTCTCTCTCCTGGGGCAGATCGCCGCTGTTATCAGCCTTTCCCGTTTCAACGATACGGCTACCTCGAAAGCGGCGGTAGGCTTCGGCGCGCTGACCGCCATGGCAATGTTCATTGCCGTCTTTTTCCTGAACAGAACGATGCTCGGCAAAGGGATAGAGCCGGAGTACAGAGAAAACGACCTGAAACGCAGGGAACTGCTCAAAAAGGTTCGGGCGGGCGAAGTGGATCTTGACAGCCTGCCGCTGCCGATCTTTGAGAGTGATGAGGAACGCGAGGAACGCATGCGCGCGCTTGAAGAAGCGTTGATCGCGGAAGAGGAGGGCAAAGAACTGTGAATAAAACAGTAAAGCGTTTGCTGATCGCTCTTGCCGTGATCGTGCTTGTCGGCGGGTGCTTCGGCGCAGTGGGCTTTTATGCGCACCGGGAGCTTACCAAACCGAGATTTGAGCTTTCTGATCCGAAGGTCGTTTCCGCGCGGGAGCTGCCCGAGAGCAAAAGCGAAGCCCTCGCGTATCTGAAAGAGCTTTATGACGCGGCGGCTTCGGCGGACGACGTTGAGGCCTCCTGGCATACGGACGTTAAGCTCAAAGATTACGCGGAACCGCTCGTCACCCCTATGTCGGAGGCGGACGAAAAGGTTGTCTCGTATGTGTTTAAACAAGCGGGCGATACGTTGAAGGATTCCGTGTATCCAAAAGCCGAAAGCGTACTCAAGGGCTCCGATAACGGTATATTCAGATTTGACCTGACAGATAAAGACGTTTTGGATTTTACTGCCGCGCAGGGACGAACGAACGACCATGGCGAGCATGTAGACGATAACATCTATTATATCACGCTTGATGTGGATCCCTCCTGGATCGACGTCAATGCGATCGAACAGGGTGAGATCTATGCCCGGTTCAAGCAGGCGATCTCAGATGCTTTTACCGTACAGGACATTCATTTCGAAGCGACCGGCGCAAAGATTGCGTGCCAGATAGAACGCGCCTATGACGAAATGAATTCGTTCGAGATCACGCGGAGTTACCGTGTAAAGGCCACGGTCCTGCCGACAGAGGAATACAGTTCGCTGTTCAGCGGCCCTGCTGAAGTCGAGCTGCCGTATGAGTCGACGGAAAAGATATCGTTCTACTACTACGGCGTGCATTTTTCGGAACGCTGGATTGCGGTTCAGCCCGGAGACTGGCAGGCGATCCCGGCGCTCGTCAGAGTGCATGACGGAGAGCTGCCTGAAAACTTTAAGATGGAATACGACGTTTCAGATGAAACAGTCGCCTCGATCGACGCCGATGGCGTTCTGAGGATAGAGAGCAAGAACGTTACAGATGAAAAAATCACGATCAGTATGAAACTTACGTATAAGGGGCACGAATACACAGACGAGATCCCCGTATATATTACGACGATGGAGGTGAAGACGGATGAGTGAGCAGCAAAAGCAGGCCCCTGTGGCGATCGATGACAGCAAGCTGAGCTCCAACGTATTCAGAAGCTACAATTACATCGGTACCAAAGAAACGATCTCCTATCTGTTCAACGACTGGTCGAACACCTTCAATATCAACGGGTATTCTCAGCGGTATATCTGGGACGTGGTGAAAATCGACTTCGGCATATCCGCGATCGTGGGGCTTTTCACCGGCGCATGGGATATCATCAACGATACGTTCATTTCCGCCATCGTTGACAATACCCGTACGCGGATCGGCAAGTTCCGCCCGTATCTTGTGTTTTTCCAGATCCCGATGACGCTGATCGGTCTTCTTTACTGGTTTTTGCCGTATTTCTTTCCGAATACCGCTGCGACCTATCTTCCCAAGCTGATTTTTTATTTTGTTTTTAACATCTTTACCGAAACGGCGGGCACCTTCACAGGCGTTGCGAGAAGCGGCTATATGAGTACCATTACGCCGAATCCGAATGAACGTGTACGGTTGATCACGCTTGCGGAGCTGCTCACCGGTTATATGGGTGAGGACGTCCCCGGATACGTGTTCGGTTTCATGTATGATATGATCACGACCGGAAAATGGAAGATCCAGCTTCGCACCATCTTCATGGGCATGGGCGTTTCTACTGCGCTCATCTCTTCCGCTTTTACGTTCTGGTTCTTTATGACTTCGAAGGAACGCGTTCCTCAGTCGCTGGAACGGCCCGATCTCAAAGCCGGATTCCGGGCGATCTTTACGAACTACCCGGTGCTGCTGATGACGCTATCCGATTTCCTCGCAGGCTTCGGTGTAGGCACAAGCCAGCAGAACTATTGGATCGACGTTTTCGGCGGGGATTCCATGATCAACACGGCAAAAGCTCTGGTGAGCGGCATATCGGCGCCCGTTGGCAGCATCAGCTATGCGTTCGTGGCGCCGCTTCGCAAAAGGTTTTCCTCCAAATTCCTTTGGGTCGGTTCCGATTTCTACGGCGATATGGTCACGCTCGGCTTTTTCGGTCTCGGTATGATCAACAAGAATTATCTGAAGCTCAAACCGATGCTCATCGGCTACGGCGTAACGGAATTCCTCAGCAAGATCCTTTTCGGCGTCAACAAGGTCATCAACGCCGATCTTTGGAACGAAGCGATGGACTACTGCGAGTGGAAAAACGGTTATCGAATGGAGGCCACGACCGGCGTAGCGAAAGGTCTGGTCGCGAAGCTGCAGGGCATCTTTATGGGCACGATCAACAACTTTGTGATGAAAAAAGTCGGTTATGTGCAGGGACTGAAGATCGGCACCCAGAGCGAAAAAACGAAATTCTGGCTCTTCGCTCTTTCCACCGTTGTTCCGTTCCTCACCAGCATCCTCGGCATCGTTCCGAAAATGCTCTGGCCGATCAATAAGAAAAAACGCGCCCAGATGTATTATGAGCTCAGCGAACGCCGCAACAGGATGGTCACCGATTATGTTGAGAGCGTAAGCGATAAATCTGCTCCAGAATCCGTCTGAGCATATACGGTATGATCGAAACAGATATCGGCGTCACGAAAAAACAGAACGGCAGCGACGAGGCGCTGACGGATGAGATCTGCGCTTATTTTGACGAGGGCAATCAGCCTGCTGTCTTCTTTGTACAGATCGACTGTGTGGACGCGGCGGGGCATGGCTACGGCAGCGATTCCGAGGAATACTACAGCGCGATCCATGAAGCGGACGGATATGTCGGCCGCATCTATGACGCCGCGGTTCGAAACGGCCTGATGGAAGACGGTCTTTTTATCGTGACCGCTGACCACGGGCATAAGATCGAGGGCGGCCACGGCAGGTTTTCGATGCGGGAATCCCTCACGACAATTGCCGCCGTCGGCAAAACCGTTGTGCCCGGCGGAACGCTCGACCGTCTCACGCGCGACCGCGATATCGCGGCGATCACTTTGTTTGCTCTTGGCGTAGAGAAACCGGCAGTGATGTCCGCGCGTCTGCCGGGCAATCTGTTTGAGAATACCGCCGGTGAAGCCCGCTCTTTTGTAAAGGATCCGCTCGATGCTGTGATCTCGGCGTTTATGTGGATCGTAACGCTTTGTACGCCGCAGCGCTGATCATTCCGCATTTTTGATCGACCCGGCAGGTTCTGTTTCTTCCCGGAGCTTGACCTGCCGGGTCATTTTTCTCGTTTATGCGGACGTTTTTATCAAAGAAAGGAGAAATACGAATGAAGCATTATGATGTCGCGGCATATATCTGGCCCTCATATACCGGCAAAGAACCGCGTGCAAGACAGTTCTGGGAACAGGGGATCGGGGAGTGGCAGACGGTGCTGAGCGCCGAAAAGCGCACCGAAGATCAGATCCTGCCGCGCACACCCCTGTGGGGTACCGTGGATGAGGCGGATCCCGCCGTCATGGAATTCCAGATCAAAGAAGCCCTTCGCCACGGGGTAAACGTTTTTATTTATGACTGGTACTGGTATGACCGCAGACCGTTTCTGGAGCAGTGTCTGGATAACGGGTTCCTCGGCGCCCGGAACAACACCGATATGCGTTTCTATCTCATGTGGGCGAATCATGACGCAGGCTACGCGTGGGATAAGCGGCAATCCGGTCTTGAGGAGAACGTATGGCTTGGCAGCCAGCCGCGGGAGGAGTTTGATCGCGTCTGCAAAAGGGTGATCGATCTGTACTTTACGCGTTCCAATTATTATAAGATAGACGGATGCCCCGTGTTTATGATCTATGACGTCAACAATCTTGTAAAGGGACTCGGCGGCATAGAAAAAACAAAGGACGCGCTCTCTGATTTCAGAGATCTTGTAAAAGAAGCCGGTTTCCCCGATCTGCATCTGCAGATGACGGTATGGAGCGAAGGCGCGATAAACGTCAGCGGGGTAGACGCGAATCATACGGGATCCGCAAAAGACATTGTGAGGCTGCTTGGTTTCGATTCCGTTACCCATTATCAGTTCGTTCATTTTACGGACTGCAACAGGGATTACAACGAGATCCTTGCGGATGTTCAGAAAGAATGGGACCGCCTGCGGACGGAATACGAGGTTCCGTATTATCCGCATGTATCGATCGGGTGGGATAACAATCCGCGGCATCGTTTTCTTACCCTGCCGATCATGAAAAACAATACGCCGGAAAACTTCAGAAAAGGTTTGGTCATGGCGAAACAGTTTTCTGACCGGTATAACAGCGTGCCGCTGATCACGATCAATTCCTGGAATGAATGGACGGAAATGAGTTATCTGGAACCCGACGACGTTTACGGATATGGGTATCTTGAAGCTGTAAGGGATGTGTTCGGAGCGCAATAGCTCAAAAAGAATGCTCTTACATATAACGGAACAGAAGCATTTTAATAAGCGTCGTTTTCATTGAAAACACATGAATCATACGGGATGAATATTCAGTTTTTTTCACAAGCCCCCTTTATCACCCTATACCGGTCATTGCACCCAGACGCTCCCGGAGCGGGTGCGAAGCGTTGCGCAGCCTGTGCTCTACGGAGACGGTAGAGAAGCCGCGTCTATCAAGATCAGCGCTGACCTGCGGCTGCTGAGCGTTCAGGCTGCGAGGCGCGATTCTATTCATCTTCGATTTTCGGAAGAGAAAGGCGAAAACAGGAAAGACGTGCGTCTGACGCTCCCTTTTTTCCCGATCAGAGCCGCTATGCAGACAATGAACGGAAAAAAGATCGAGCCGCTTCGGGTCATAAACGGGGAGGTGCTTTTTTCCGTTCAGGGCGGGGCTTACGCCACACTGCGCGTATGGGGCGATTTCACGATCTCTCCCGTTCAAACAACGGAGGAAGCGATCTCGGATGTGTTCTCTGTTCCTGTTGATAATACGCGCGCGATCGTCTGCTTTACAAAGGCGGCAGGGCTGAAAGCAAAGGGCTTTCGCGTGATCGGAGACGGGCAGGTCCTCGCCGTGATCGGGAACGCGCCGGAACGGGTGCAGACCGCGGAGATCCCTGTTCGCCCGAAAGAGATCCTGATCGAACCTCAGCCGAATTAAAACAGAGAGACCTCTGAACAGACAGAAGATGTTAAAATGGGAGGATACACGCCTATGAATCTGATACCTGCCAAGCCGCAAGTCACCGGGAATTATTTCTGCACGTGGGATTCACAGTGCGACCATATGTATACGCGGAAGGACCTGCCGGCGGAGCTATCTGCCCGAGACGCTATGAATGAAGATTTTTTATTTGGCGGAAACGGGCTGCTCAACAGCTTTCAGGGGATCCGGGAGGATATGATCGTCGTACTGGACGACGGCTGGGATGTGCCCTACGGCGCGAAGGATACCCGCGTTTTCGGCTCGCTGGAAGCCGACCCCGAACGCTTTCCCTCTCTCGCAGGTCTGTCTCCGGTAAACCGGCTCAGGGCCTTATCCGACAGAATAAAGGCGCTGGGATATCGCGGGCTGGGGCTTTGGGTCCCCACGCAGACGCCGTCTCTGGTCAACGGCCGGAAGGTCGCGCGCACGCCGGAGGAAGAACGGCTTTATTGGGAGGAAAGGGCCGAATGGTGCCGCGACGGAGGCGTTTTGTATCTGAAATCCGATTGGGGAGTTCATCAGGGGGACGCGGACTACTGCGCGATGATGACGGCCTGCATGCGGAAATACGCGCCGGGGCTTTGTATTGAGCATGGCTTTACCGGCCGCCCGTTGTTTGAATCGGAAAAAGACGGCCCTGCACTGCCCGAAGCAGCAGAAATGTATCTTGAGAAAACGCTGCCCGTCTGTGATTATCTGCGTACCTACGACGTATGTCACGAGCTGAAATACGCCTCTACCGTCGACCGAGCGGCGATCTGCCTGCAAGCGGCGCATGTCTGTCATGCAAACGCGATCCTGAATATTGAAGATACGGCGCTCATCGGCGCGGCGCTGGGCTGTTCCGTCGGCGTGATGCGTCACGAGCTGGAAAAGAAACGCAAACACATCGCGCTTGAGCCGCGTCCTGTCTCTGAGACGGCCGCCGCGCTGCGCTGGCAGCGGATCGCCCCGCCCTTTGCCGCAGGAAAGGGGAGTCTGCAGGTATCGGATGAACGGCTCAGGGATGTCTGGCGCTGCGAGCGGCGTGCGCCAGGCCATTGGCCGGATGTTCCCGTGGGCGACTATTATGTGACGGCGCCGGCGGCCGTTGCCCGTAATATGCCGCTGCCGGAGGTCATTGCCGACGGAGAAAAGCCGTATGTGCTTTGCTCTCTCCATCCCGATACCGGCGCGCTTTGTGTTGCCGCCACGCCGCGAACGTTTCCCGCCGGCGTTGATCTGACGCCCCTTGCCGGGATCCGGGTCAAGGGTGCCTCCGCCGAAAAACCTGTCGGGATCTTCGGAAGCTTCACGTCCCTGACCGTTGCGTTTGATGAGCCTGTAGAAAACCGCCGCGTTTATGCACAGGATCTGCTCTGCGATACTGCCGTAGACGTGACGGCGCAGGTCTTGCTTTCCGGCTGTCAAATGACCGTTCCGGGAGAGCTGATGCGCCGGCTCGGCGCGGCGGAGGACGGCGAAAACGGAATACCTGCCATCGTGATGCGGGTGTTGAAATAAAAACTCTCTGCGTATTCAGGCGAACAGATAAAAAGCAGGACTGCAATCACATTTGCGGTCCTGCTTTTTGCGTGTGTCGGGCATGGCACAAATCTTGCGGGTGAAAGTCCCGCCACGGGTAGTTACCGCCAAGTGCAGCGAACCGCAAGCCGTTGGCAGCAACGCCAAGGGGGGGGAGGAAGCGGAGCAGCAAAACGCAGGAGCCTGCGAACAGAAACCTGATCAGGCTAAATGGTGGATACGACTGCGTAACAAGCCGAAGTCCGAAAGGTAAACGTAAAACCAGGCGAGTAAATCAAGAGGTTGTCGAGCGAAAGATTTGTGTCTTACCCCGAGATGCCCGTCTGGCGCGGAAAGTTTTTTTCTGCGTGCGATAAAAAGTTCGCAGGCGGGAATCTGCTGAGGTCATAGCAGGAGAGCGCGCCAACTCCGAAGGACCTGATGTAACTACAGTGCGAATCGCTGTAAGCAATGTTCGGACAGTCCGAAACCGAGGATATGGAGAACACGGAGGATCGTAACCTCTGTGCCAAAAGGGCGGTGGGATGATTCCGAGCACATCTGCAAGCAGAAGGAGGAGCAGCAAGTGAGATTGATTGACGAGATTTTAGACAGGCATAATATGCTGGGAATCCGACTTTGGAGTTTTCTTCTCATTACGCCGCACTGAACCGTCAGAATAATGAAGAATACGGTTGACATTTTTTGATGCGAGGAGTATGATTCTAAATATACAATTACCTATCATTATTGTAGGTAAATCTCAGTACAATTTGGAAAGATCATAAGTAACAAAAGGAGAAAATGAAACATGCAGAAAAAACTGACCGGTAAGGCGATGCTCCTGTTTTGTCTCG
>CADBOC010000310.1 GCA_902796175.1 Oscillospiraceae bacterium
GGGCGTGACGGTGGACCGCAAGGACGGGCCGATCAGGGGCAGACCCGATACCCTCGTAACGGATCTGCCGGGTATCTACTCCATGTCTCCGTACTCGGGGGAGGAGATCGTATCCCGCTCCTTTGTGCTGGATGAAAAGCCCTGCGGTATCATCAACATCGTAGACGCGACGAACATCGAGCGCAATCTCTATCTGACGATGCAGCTCCTTGAGATGGACGTGCCGATGGTGGTGGCGCTCAATATGATGGACGAGGTCACGGCGAACGGCGGCACGGTGGATATCAACGCCATGGAGTCGCTTTTGGGCGTGCCGGTGATCCCGATCTCCGCCGCCAAGAATCAGGGCGTGGATGAGCTGGTGGATCACGCCGTTCATGTGGCGCGTTACCGCGAAAAACCGCTGCCGGTCGATTTCTGCGGCGCGGATGAAAACGGCGGCGCGGTGCACCGGGCGCTCCACGGCATCCGCCACCTGATCGAGGACCACGCGAAGCGCGCCGGCATTCCCGTGCGTTTCGCCAGCGCCAAGCTCATAGAGGGCGACCCGCTCGTTACGGAAGCGCTCCGGCTCGATGAGAATGAGACGAACATGACGGAGCATATCATTGTGCAGATGGAAAAGGAGCGCGGCCTCGACCGCAGCGCCGCCATTGCGGATATGCGCTTTACCTTCATCGGCCGCCTGTGCGAGCGGACGGTGACAAAGCCGGGCGTCAGCCGCGGCCACCGGCTCAGCGAAAAGCTGGACAGCGTCTTAACGGGCCGCTTTACCGCGATCCCGGTCTTTATCGGCATCATGGCGCTGATCTTCTTTTTAACGTTCAACGTCATCGGCGCGGCGGGGCAGGCGCTGCTCGAAAAGGGCGTCGATCTCCTGACCGCCGACGCGGATCGGCTTCTCACCTCCTGGAACGTCAACCGCCTGATCCACGGGCTGATCACCGAGGGCATTTTCGCGGGGGTGGGGAGCGTGCTGAGCTTTCTGCCCATTATCGTAACGCTGTTTTTCTTCCTCTCGCTGCTCGAAGACAGCGGCTACATCGCCCGCGTGGCGTTCGTGATGGATAAGCTTTTGCGGCGCATCGGCCTTTCGGGGCGAAGCATCGTGCCCATGCTCATCGGCTTCGGCTGTACGGTGCCGGCGGTCATGTCTACCCGCACGCTGCCGAGCGAACGGGACCGCAAAATGACGATCCTGCTCACCCCCTTCATGAGCTGCACGGCAAAGCTGCCGATCTACGCCTTTTTTGTGGACCGCTTTTTTACCGCGTACAAAGCGCCGATCATGGTAGGACTTTACCTGCTCGGCATTCTGACCGGCGTTCTGGTCGCGTTTGTTTTCAAAAATACGCTCTTTCGGGGGGAGCCCGCGCCCTTCGTGATGGAGCTGCCCGACTACCGCATGCCGGGCGCCAAAAACGTGGCGCGGCTGCTCTGGGAAAAGGCGAAGGATTTTCTGCAGCGCGCCTTTACGATCATCCTGCTCGCGACGGTCGTCGTGTGGCTCCTGCAAAGCTTCGACTTCCGCCTGAACCCGGTGTCGGATTCCTCTGAGAGCATTCTGGCGGTGTTCGCGGGCTGGATCGCGGTGCTCATGCGCCCCTTGGGGCTCGGCGACTGGCGCATCTGCACGTCGCTGATCACGGGCTTTCTTGCCAAAGAGAGCGTGGTCTCTACCATGGAGATCCTGTTCGGGCAGAATGTGGCGGCGTCGCTCTCGCCCCTTTCCGCCGCGTGTCTGCTGGTGTTTTCTCTGCTCTATACCCCGTGCGTCGCGGCGGTCGCCGCCATCCGCCGCGAGCTTGGCCGGGGCTGGAGCGTCGGGGTCGTGCTGTGGCAGTGCCTGATCGCGTGGGCGGCGGCCTCTCTGGTGCATCTCGTCGGGATCATGATCCTGTGAAGGAGGGGTGATCGGATGAACGCGGCGGATATCCTGCTGACCGTCCTGCTTGTATCGGCGGTCGCGGCGATCCTGATCTTTATGAATAAGAAAAAACAAAAAGGCTGCTGCTGCGGCGAATGCGGCGCCTGCGGCAAGGGCTGCGGCGGTCAGCACGATCCTGAACACAGAGGTGACGCGGTTTGAAAACGGAAACAGTTCCCGCAGTGTTCCAAAAAACGGCGGTGCGCGTTTCGTGGGTGAGCATCGGGGTGAATCTGCTGCTCTCCGCGGGAAAGCTCGCGGCCGGCCTCCTCGCCCGTTCGGGCGCGATGGTGAGCGACGCGGTGCATTCCGCCTCTGACGTGTTTTCGAGTATCATCGTCATCATCGGCGTAAAGCTCTCGGGCCGCGCGGCGGACCGCGACCACCCCTACGGGCACGAGCGTTTCGAGAACGTGGCGGCGATCGTACTCTCGACGGTGCTGCTCGTCAGCGGCATCCTGATCGGCTACGCCGGGATCGAAAAGCTGCGTTCGGGCGGCGAAGCTGAGCCCCCGGGGCTGTTGGCGCTCATCGCAGCCGGCGTATCCATCGCCGTAAAAGAGGGGATGTACTGGTATACCCGCTTTTACGCCAAACGCCTCAGATCCGACGCGCTGATGGCGGACGCCTGGCACCACCGCTCCGACGCGCTCTCCTCCGTCGGAGCGCTCGTCGGTATCGCCGGCGCGCGTATGGGATACCCGCTTGCCGATACGGCCGCCTCCCTTCTTATCTGCGTCTTCATCGCGAAGGCGGCGTACGATATCTTTAAGGACGCCGTCGGCAAGATGACGGACCGCGCCGCCGGGGCCGCGACGGAGCTCGCCATCCGCGACTGCGCCGCCGCCGTGCCGGGCGTTGAACGCATCGATCTGCTGCATACCCGCGTTTTCGGCAGCCGCATCTACGTCGATATCGAGATCGCCGCCGACGGCTCCCTGACGCTCTCAGAAGCCCACTCGATTGCCAATAACGTGCACGCGGCGGTGGAGGAGACCTTTCCGGACGTAAAGCACATCATGGTACACGTAAACCCGGACGGCGATACGGACTGAAGCCGCCGTAGATCCCGGAATATCAAAAAAGCATTCCTCTCCCCTTGGGGCGGCGGAGTGCTTTTTTTGTATGCCGCGGCTTTCTCCGGCAGGAACGAAACGCGATTTTTTTCAGACTGTATCCTGTTATATCGCCGGTTTTTTGCGCGTTTTTTTCATTTCGTTCCCGATTTTGGGCATTTCGTTCCCGGGACCTTGATTTGTCCGTTTTTTTTCGTTAGCATAAAAAGCACGATCAGCGCGGATATGGAGGAGTTGTGACGAATGGAGAATCGATACGTCGGAAAAATGTGCCCGTACTGTCACGACCGCATCACGGGGGCGGATACGGTGGCGGTCTGTTCCGTTTGCGGGATGCCCCATCATCTCGCGTGCTGGCAGGCGAACGTCGGCTGTACGACCTTTGGCTGCACGGGCGTGATACGGGAGGTGATCGGCGCGCCGCCCGCTCCCGCCGCAGAGCCGGGGGCTCAGCGGCCAGACGGGGCGCTCCCGGCTGCGGATGCCGTTCCCGCGCCTGAGTCCCCTGCCGCCGCCGTGCCCGCCGCGCCGCGCCAGCGGTTTGAAACGCTGCGGACCGTGGAAGAGCCGCGCCTGTACGCGCAAGCGAAAATGATCTGCGACGGGTAT
Source organism: Oscillospiraceae bacterium (assembly GCA_902796175.1). GTDB lineage: Bacteria > Bacillota > Clostridia > Oscillospirales > Acutalibacteraceae > RUG806. Next base: position 3,613 of record CADBOC010000310.1, read on the forward strand.
ACGGTTTTGAAGGATACCGAAAAGGATAAGCTTTACGTCCGTTTTGCGTTCAGACAGTATTCAGACGCGGTCCTCACGGCGGTTTTGGCGGATCTGATCTGCTTTGACGTATGGGGAAACGAGACCGAGCGGCTCGAAGGGGCGCAGTTCCTCGATCTGCACGCCAACCGCATGACGCCGTTCGGGCAGACCGCTCCGGCGCTGCTGCAGAACGCAAATTCGCGTGATATCCGCCTCACAGTCAGAAGCGTGATCTGCGCCGGGGGCGACAGAACAGACTGCTCGGACGCGGGGGAGCCTCTCCCGGCTGCCGAACCGCTGGCGGAGCGGCTCGGCGGCGGGGATCTGACTGCGCAGTACCGCCGCGATACCGTCGAAAAAGCGGCGTTCGCGCCGGATGAAAGACAGACGCTGCGCCGCTGCTGCTGCGGCGCGTATTATGACGCGGCCCGCCCGAAGTGCCCCGACTGCGGCGTCTCCTTTGAACGCGCCTGTTCTTTGCTGGATCCCGCCGTGCTCGGCGACCGTCTGTCGGCCTATAAAGCCGAGCTGGCCGAAAAAGAGCGGCAGCGCCTTGCGCAGGAGGAGGA
>CADBOC010000311.1 GCA_902796175.1 Oscillospiraceae bacterium
GCAGCGGATGTGGGCATCCGCGCTACTGAGACGGCGGCCTTCACACCTCAGAGGGAACGCCGTGCCAACGACAGCGCTCCGGAGGGGGCCGACGTGCGGCTTGGGAAACTCCCTGCAAACGGCAGCGGTGCGGCACGTCGGGGACGACGTGCCCTACGGAGTAAGGGAGCCGCCGTGCGGCTTGGGAAACGCCCTGTGCATGGCGGCGCTCTCAAGCGCCTCACGGAACGTCTCTCCAAATCCGGATTTGCAGAGATTCTCCCCCCTCCCCGAAAACGCGTTTCATTCCGTTTTGTGCCTTGCCGTCGGGAGGCAGGGCATGGCCATAAGGATGAAAGACGAAAAAGGGCCGGCGGCGGGCGTTGAAAACGGCGCTTTACGCGCCGTGATCCGGCGCGGGCGAGAGCGTTTCCGGCGACAGGCGGAGGCGGAACTCCTCTTTGGCCGTCACGCTTTTGAGGCGCAGCGCCCGGCCGTGCTCATAGGTCAGGGGCTCGTCCGTAAAGACCGGCGCGCCCTCGCGCATGGCAAAAACGCGAAGCAGCAGCCTTTTCGGGAAATCCCACCGCTTCAGGCCGATCTCCCACGCTTCGCCCCGGTAGTAGTCGTCCGCGATCTTGCGGCCCTCAAGGAGCAGCTCCGCCTGATCGCCCTCGTAATCCACCGTCAGAAATACGTCGTCCCCCGCGGCTTCGCCCGCAAGGATCAGCTCGTATTCCCGGTACAGGTCGCTCATGGGCATAAGCGGGCGCACCTTCAGGCCGAGGCGCGAGACAGGGATCGGCAGCGCGTAACCGGCAGGTCTCCCGCCGGCGTTTTCGTCGCCGGGCAGCGGGGGAAAGCATTTCAGTTCAACGTCGCTTCGGGCAAGACAGAATACGCCGGTTTCCGTTTCGATCACGGGCTGTTCGCAGATCAGAAGGTATTCGTCGTCAAAGCGGACTTTGACGGCGTTTTTCGCGTCCTTACGCGAGAGCGTGAGCACCTTCGCCGCGGGGCCGTTCCACCGGTAGGCGGGATCCCGGTCCGCGTAAAATACGAAGCCGTCTCTGAGGCGGCACAGGGGCGTCGCCAGGGCGCTTACAAGCAAAGCGCCGCCGAGCTTCATATTGAACGGCAGAAAGAAGAATTCGCCGGGCGCAACGTCGAAGGCCGGAAATCCGACGTCCCCTGCGCAAAGACGGACGTTCTTATGTTCCGGCACGGTTCTGCGGCGCTGGTAATTGTTGACAAACAGAAAGCCGGAGCCGCCGTCGGTACGCACCGCCGTGCGCAGCGTGCCGGTCTCCTCCGGGTCGCGCGGGGCGTTTGGCGGGATCACCGCGTCCATCGGCGCGAGCGTTTCGCCGAAATCCCGCAGAAACATGGCGAGCAAACGGATCTCGCGATAGCTTTCGGCAACGCTCCCGTATTCCCGCAGCGGCGCCTGAAAATCGTAAGAGAGCGCCGGCAGGTCGCAGCTGTTGCCGACGGAGCGGCTCTCCTGCAGCGTGCTGCGTTCGCCCACCGGGTTCGTTCCGCCGTGATACATGTAGTAGCCCAGCAGGTTCGCCCCGCTGCCGAGCTTTACCAGCGAGGCCGCGCCGATATCCGCCGCGCTGACGCGCGGCCTGCGGTTGTATGTGACCTGCAGCCCGCCGCCGAGCTCCGCCGTTAAAAACGGAAAGCGGGCGGGGTCGAAGCGGTACGTGCCGATGTTCGGCAGATGCGCTTTGTCCGCGAAAATGAAGCAGTCGTTGGCCGGCAGCTCTTCGAGGGAGCCGTCCCACGGGGCCTCCACGTAGCCGCCGCTGACGGGCAGCAGATCGCCCACGTAGCCGCTCCAGCCCGTGGCGGTCCAGTAGGGCGCGTCGAAACCGATCTCCCGGGCGAGGCCCGTCAGGGCGCGGATGTGGCCGTCGCCGCGCCCCTCGCCGCCGGAGACGAATTCGTTTTCGATCTGAACGCCGATCACGGGACCGCCGTTTTTCAGCAGATCGCCTTCGACCTGAGAAAAGAGCGAGGTCCAGAACCGGCGCACCGCCGCGAGATACCCGGGGTCGTCGGAACGCAGCCGAAGGCCCGTTTCAAGCAGCCAGTCGGGAAAACCGCCGTGGCGCGCCTCCCCGTGGCACCAGGGCCCGGGGCGGAGAAAGGCGAGCAGACCGACCTGTTTGCAGCAGTCCAGAAAGCCGTGGATATCCCGGTCGCCGTCCCAGCGGAGCTCACCGGGGCTGTCCTCATGGTGGTTCCAGAATATGTAGGTGGAGACGATCTCCACGCCGCCCGCCTTCATTTTTTCGAGCTCCTCGCGCCAATAGCGGCGCGGGTACCGGGAGAAATGGAATTCCCCCATCACCGGCAGCCAGGGTCTGCCGTTTCGCGTCAGATACTGTTCCGTCCAGCCGTACTGCGTCATGTTTCTGTCCTCTTTTCGGTTTGAGATGTGGGGATCCTTCTCTATTATAATCGCAAAACGCGCGTTTATCAATGCAAAACGAAGACTTTGTTCCGTTTATGCTTGCAATGAGAGAGACAAAATGCTAAAATAGACAGGAATATTAAAAAGATACAAAGAGAAGGAGATATCGCTATGACAATCAACAAAACAAGAAACGGCGGCACGCTTACGCTGGCCGTAGAGGGCAGACTTGAAACCACGACCGCCCCGGAGCTCGAAGCGGTCGTCAAGACCGAGCTTGAGGGCGTGACCGAGCTGATCTTTGATCTCGCCGCGCTCGATTACATCTCTTCCGCCGGTCTGCGCGTGCTGCTTTCCACCCAGAAGACGATGAAAAAGCAGGGCTCCATGAAGCTGATCCATGTGAACGAGATCGTGAACGAGATCTTTGACATCACGGGCTTTTCCGAGATCCTGACGATCGAATGACCCTTCCGGGCCGCTCTATGATTTGATCGGAGGAGACCGCCATGCCTGCCGTACTGCCGAAGCTTGTCACACACCCGAGCGTCCGTAAAAGAAGCGAGCCGGTCGTCACCGCTTCGATGCTGCCTTACCCCGCGTCGCTTGTGTTCAACGCCGGCGTGATCAAATACCGGGGCGAATACGTGATGGTGTTCCGTAACGACTACGGGACCGACCGGAACGGCTACGAGACCGAAAACCGGCGCTTTGCCGGGACCTCGGTCGGTATCGCCCGCAGCAAAAACGGGATCGACGGCTGGCGTTTCGATCCCGTTCCGCTGATCGACAGCCGCGACCCGGGGCAGGACCCCGAGATCCGGCGCTTTTACGACCCCAGGATCATTCAGATCGAAGACCGGCTGCTGCTGTGCCTTGCCATGGATACCCGCCACGGCATACGCGGCGCGATCGGGGAACTGTCAGAGGATCTCCGCTCGTGGCGGCTCATCAGCGCCAGCGTGCCGGAGAACCGGAACATGGTCCTCTTCCCCGAAAAGATCGGCGGCGAATACGTGCGGCTCGAACGGCCGATGCCGGTCTACAGCCGGGGCCGCGACCGCTTCGACATATGGCTTTCCCGTTCGCCGGACCTTGTTTACTGGGGCCGCGGCGAGCTGGTGCTGGGCGTGGAGGACGTGCCCTGGGCGAACGATAAAATAGGGCCGACGGCCGCGCCTGTCAAGACCGAAAAAGGGTGGCTCACGCTCTTCCACGCGGTGGACCGGGACGACGCGCGCGGCAAGAACGGCTGGGAAACACGGTGGACGAAGCGCTATACGGCGGGGCTGATGCTGCTCGATTTAAACGACCCCGCGAAGGTGCTCTCCGTTTACAAAGAGCCTTTGATCGCGCCGGATACGCCGATCGAGACGGACGAGGGCTTTCGGGAAAACGTGATCTTCCCCTGCGGCATGGTGGCGGAAGAGAGCGGTGAGATCAAAATCTATTACGGCGCGTCGGATACCTGCGTCTGCCTCGCGACGGCCGACGCCGACGGGCTGCTGGCTTTGCTGCTGTGATTTCCCTTGGTTTTTGCGTTTTTTTTGACAAATATTGCTGAAAACGTTGCATTTTACACTTCGGTATAGTAAGATATCCGCAGGCTTTACGCCCGCGGATATCTTTTTGCCGAAGAGAGGTTGTTTTTGTGTTTGCAAAGCTGATCGCGACTTTTACGCTCATTTTTACGCTGCTGTTCCAGAACCTCGGAGCGCAGCCTGTTCGCCCCAAAGAGGGGGTTCTGTTCAAGGCGATACTGACCGCCGATATCCATGCTGACGCCGACTTTTTACGGGACCGTATGAACGGCATGCGTGAGATCTTTTCCGCGATCGGCAGAACGCAGAACGACGCCGACGCGCTGGTGATGGCGGGGGATCTGACGAACTCCGGCGATCTGCGCGAGTATATCAACCTGCAGAACTGCCTGAACGTCTATACCCGTACGTGCAGCCGCATCCCGGAATTCGGCAATCACGACAGCTGGCGCCACAGCGACGACCCCGATTTCAAAACGGCCGAGCGGTATTTTAAGTCCTTCTGCCTGTGGAACGGCGTTCTGACGGAGAAAGTCTATTACGAAAAAACGGTGAAGGGCGTGCCCTTTATCGTGATGGGGGTTGAAGCGGGCGATTTCGGCGACCCTTACCATTCCGAAGCGCAGCTGAACTGGCTGCGCGAACGTCTTGCCGCCGCGTCGGCGACCGGAAAACCGGTGTTTGTGATCTGCCACAAGCCGATCTCCCACCTCGGCGACAGCGCGGGGGAGATCGGGCAGATTCTGCTTGAAGCGGAAAAAAACGCCGCCGCGCCTATCATAATGGTGAGCGGGCACCGACATAAGCTCGACGACAAAACCTTCGCTCAGCCCGCGGAGCGTCTGATCTATCTGAACCTGCCCTCCCTACAGTATACGGGCGACGGCGGCCTCGGCTTTGTCGCGGAGGTCACCGAACACGGTCTTTCGCTCACCGGCATGAACTTTCTGACAAATACGCCCCTTGCGGGATATGCGTATCATTTTACCTATTGACCGCGCCCGGAAAACGGCCGCGCCATAAAGAACAGAGCCCTCCGGATTGCCCGGGGGGCCTTCTTCTTTTGCCGCTCATTCCGGTTTCGGCCGGCACAGCCGATTGACCGCCCCCCGTCCGAGGAAAAAGACGGAGGCGGAAAACAGCACGCCGAGGCTGTTTAAGATCAGGTCGTTTACGTCGAAGGAGCGGGCGAAGACAGGCTGCAGCGTTTCGATGAGCAGCACGCCGAGCAGCCCCGCGCCGACGGTCTTCTTCCAGGTTTCCGCCTTCCCCGCGAGGGGAAAAAGAAAGCCGAAGGGGAGAGACAGCGCGACGTTCAGCCATTTTTCCCGGTCCATATGCCGGTAAAAATCCGGGATAAAGTTGGCGGTCCGTCTGCAGAACAGTACCTCAATGACGTTGGAAAGCTTGTTGTGCCGGAAGAGAAAACCCCAGAAGTACCGGATGGAGCTGTAAAAGAATACCGTGCAGACAAGGCCCGTCAGGTAGCAGACGAAGAGGACGGACCAGAGCTGTTTGACGGGCGGCGTCGTTTTATCTGTTCGGTAACGCCGGTACCAGTAGATCCCGCCCGCAGCCAGCACGAAGGGCAGTACCTGCAGGAACTGTCCCGGAAAGGCGGAAAAGAACAGATCGGATAGTTTTGCGAGCATGAGACAAGAAAACCTTTCGAAATATTGATTGCGGCGGGGGTCGGCGCAAAGCCCGGCAGGATCGGGTGCGAAAAATCGCCGCTGAAAAGCGCCAGCTCCGGGAACGCCGTCTGCCGCGGGAGGCCCTGAGATCTTGTTTCATTATATGGTTTTTTCCGGCGGAATGCAAGTTTTTATACGGATCCGCCGGTCTTATATTCATCATTTGTTTGGATTTCGGTCCTTGTCATTTGCTGTTTCCTGTGATAGAATGGGGCAAACGGCGATATCGCCGGCTTTAAGGGGAGAGAAACAATATGAAGCTGACATGGTACGGCACGGCCACGATCGGTCTGGAGGACGGCGAAACCAGGCTCCTCTTCGACCCGTTCGTGCGCATGAACCGCCGAATGAAGACCACGCCCATCGAGGGCTTTTGCGGCTTTGACGCGGCGCTCGTCACCCACGGCCATCTGGACCACATCTACAGCATACCGGAGCTCATGCGAAAGGACGCCGCCGTGCCCGTCTACTGCACCGAAACGCCGAAGCGGACCCTTATTTCCCGCGGCGCGCCGGCGGAGCGGCTCCGGCTGATAAGCCCCGGCGACGAACTGAAATTCGGGCGGTTTACGGTGCGGGTCTGGCCCTTCCGTCACATCGTCTTCGACCCGGTCTACATCCTGACCGTAACGCCGAAGTGCGCCGTTATGTTCCCCAAGCTCTTTTGGCAGGCGTACCTCAACCGGAAGATGCCCGAAAACGGGGAGATCGTGGCGTATGAGATCGAACACGGCGGCAAGCGGATCTTCCTGACCGGCTCCTTCCGGGATAAGCCCGAGATCGAATACCCGAAAAACGCGGATCTCTTCATCCTTGCGAACGGCGGCAGCGTCTTTGTTCCGGAAAAAAGCGCGGGCTTTATCGAAAAATACCGCCCCAAAGCGATCCTTGTGGACCATTTCGACAACGCCTTTCCGCCCGTCACCAGAACGGTGAGCGTGGAGCGGCTGCGCAGAACGGTGGCGAAGAACCACCCGGAGATCCGCTTCATCGTGCCGGAGGAATGCAAAGCGATCGAGGTGTGAGCGGGCGGCTCTGAAGAATAATAAAAAACCGGGCGCAAGCGCCTGCGGTTCCGCGGAAACCGGCGAAACCGTTCCGCACGGAACACATCTGAAAATCCGGATTTGTCGGACAGAAGAAAACGCCCCCTGAGGGGCAGACGGCGGTCTGTCTTCCGTAGGGCACTTCGTCCCGACGTGCC
>CADBOC010000312.1 GCA_902796175.1 Oscillospiraceae bacterium
GAGCGCTTCTGGGCCTCGGGCATGGAGCAGGATAAGATCGACGCCTATCTCACCCTCTATACGGCGCTCGTTACGGTCTCGAAGGCCGCCGCGCCCATGATCCCCTTTATGACGGAGCAGATCTACCGGAACCTCGTGTGCGGCGTGGATCCTTCGGCCCCCGAGAGCGTGCATCTCTGCGATTATCCGGAGGCGGAGGAAGCCCTTATCGATCCCGCCCTTGAGCAGGCGATGGCGGAGGTGCTGCAGATCGTGGTGCTGGGCCGCGCCGCCCGCGCGAGCGCCAACATCAAGAACCGCCAGCCGCTTCAGAGCATTACGGTTGCGGGCGAAAAGGCGCTGGCAGAGCAGTTCGCCGCCATCGTGCGCGACGAGCTGAACGTGAAAGAGGTGCTGTTCGCGGATTCCGCCAGCGATCTTGTGACCTTTATCTTAAAGCCGCAGCTCAGGACCCTCGGCCCGAAGTTCGGCCGGCAGCTCGGCGAGGTGCGCAAGGTCCTCTCCTCCCTTGACGGCGCCGCCGCCAAAGCGGCGCTCGACAAAGACGGGCAGCTGACGATCGCGCTCAGCACCGGAGAGGCGGTCCTCACCGCCGAGGACCTGCTCATCAGCGTGGAGCAGAAGGAGAACTCCTTCTCCGTGGCCGACAACGGCGTTACGGTGTCTCTGAACACCGAGCTCACCCAGGCGCTCATCGACGAGGGCTTCGTGCGCGAGCTGATCTCCAAGATCCAGACCATGCGCAAGGAGGCGGATTTCAACGTCACCGACCACATTGCCGTCACGGTATCGGGCAGCGAAAAGATCGAGTCTATCGTCGCCGCCTGCGCCGCCGAGATCGCGGGTGACGTGCTGGCCGACAGCATAGCCGTCGCCGAGCCCGCCGGCGTTGTGAAGGAATGGGACGTGAACGGCGAAAAGGCCGTCATCGGCGTCGCCGTCGTATAAGAACTGAAAAAGGAAAAGCGTTACGCATGTTTGAGAAATGGAAGCTGACGGTCCGGACGTTCAGGTCGATCCATAGCAGCATCAGGCAGGCAAAGGCGGACCGGCGGCGTTATCTTGAAATGCCGGCGGCCGAATTGGCCGGCGTGCCGGACGACCGGCTGGCGGACGCCGTGTTTTTCAGAGCCGATCATAAGGTGGAGCAGGCGGCGGATCCGGCAAGGGGGATCGCCGCGCTGAACGCCGCGCAAAAGGTCGTTTACACGATATGGCTTTTTGATACGGAAACGAACAACGGCGGGGTATGCCAGTTTTTTCAAAACAGCAGCCGTACGGTTACACCGTTTGTTTCCGACTGTCTTGCCGGGATCGGCGCGGACGAACACAAAAAACTGTTTGACGGTCTTCTGGAACGGCGTCCGGAGCTGAAGCGGACGGACGCCCCGGGGCAATGGACGGAAACGGTCCCCCCGGCGGAAATTGAAGCGTTCGACGAAGCGCTGTTCGCCCTGCCGCCCCTGTCGGAGCTGCTGCTTCTCTTTATCAGAGAACATTTGCAGGAACTGTAACAAAAAAAACGCCGCCCGGCCTCAAACATGAAACCGGGCGGCGGTTCTTATCCGTAAAATGACTGTTTTGTTCACCCGCGCTTCGGGAAAACGGTCTGTACCGCGCCGAAGAGCTTGAAGAAGAGCTGCGCGATCCCGTCGAGGGTCTTCATCAGCCCGTAATACGCGCGGCTTCTGCCGCCCTGTACGGTCGGGATCGAGGAGGTCTTGTCGAGCGCCAGATCAAAGGAGCGGATCAGTTCGTATTCGTAGCTCTCGGGGTCGTTCTCGTGCAGCGTGATCAGCCCCGCGCCGCGGTTGATATCGTTGGAATAGGAGTTGCAGCCGACGGTGGGCACGTTCACAATGTCCACGCCCCGCACGTTTACGGTGAAGGAGTTCGTGTGGTCGTGGCCGTTGAAGGCGGCGATCACATCGCCTTCGTCCACCCACGCCTGCAGCTGGCCGTCGTAGACCTCCGGCGGGCAGCACTCCTCAAGCCAGTAGCCGTTCAGACGCGAGAAAACGGGCAGCAGGCTGTAGGAATTGCCGTTCGTCTGTACAGAGAGCTTGCCGAGGGAGAAGGGGAGCTTTACATGCAGCGCGTCGTAGATCTCGGGGATGATGATGTGCTGAAAGTTGATCGCGGGCACCGCTTTTCCGCCGTTGGCGGCTTTGAGCGCCTCTGCGGTCTTTTTGTACCACTCGAGCTCGTCGGGATGCACGTAATCGTAGCCCGAAGCGCCCTCGTCCGTGTTGTTGGAGCCGGAATCCGTCAGCCAGAGGTTGAACGCTGTATGTGAGCCGTCGGAGGAGAGGATCGGCAGATTGCAGGTGCCGCAGCCGTAGATCGAGGGATCGGCGTCGTAGGTCAGGCAGCCGAGATCGCGGTAGATCTCCAGCAGGTCTTCCTTTGTCACGCCGTGCTCCTGGTCGTGGTTGCCGAACACGATGGCGAAGGGGATATCGCGGTCTCTTACGGGCTTTGTCACCGCGTCGATCGCCGCGGCCTGATTCTCATAGCCGTCGGCCACGGTGTTGTCGCCGAGGTACACGACGAGGTCGGGCTTATACAGATCGAGCGCCTCGCCCATGATGGCGGTGGTGGTCTCCTCTAAGTCCTCGTCGTCCTGCGGGTCGGCGAAGAGCATGATTTTGAACGCGCCGTCTTCGTTGAAGCGCAGGTCGTTTTCGTCCTTCGCCGCCGCGCATACCGGCAGAGCGGAGCAGGCCAGAATGACCGTCAGAAGCAGTGAGAGCAGCTTTGTCGCGTGTTTCATGGGTAAGACTCCTTTTGATTTGATACGGGTATTATAGCATGGGGAACGCCGTCTTTCAAGGCCTGCGCAGAAAAGAAGCGATCTTTCCCGCGTCGCGGTAGCCCCTGCCGTAGAGCATAAAGAGCTTGTCGCTGTCCCGCGTCACGGTCCCAACGCCCCCGAGGTCGTCCGGCGCCAGAATCAGACAGCGCCCCTCTGTCTGCAGCTCCTTCGCGCGCGCTACGCCCTCGCGGTAGGCTTTGCCCCGTTCGGTGAGCTTCTGCGAGACCGCCGGGGCGCTTTTTTTCAATATGCGCGCGGCAGCCGCGTCCATGCGGCTTTCGGCGTCGTAATCGAGGGGACGGGTCAGGATCAGAACCAGCTTTTCGCAGCCGAGCGAGAGGGCTTTCTTTACCGGAACGGGGTCCGATACGCCGCCGTCGTAATAGGCTCTGCCGGCTACCGTCTGGGGGCGGCAGGCGACGGGCATGGCGCAGGAGGCGTTGAAGATCTTATAATCGTTCGGCTTCAGATCCGCTTTTGTAAAATAGACCGCTTCGCCTGTTACGGCGTCCGTTGCTACGACGAACAGCTCGCCCGCCGCGTTCACGCAGGCTTCGTAATCGAGGGGATCCTCGCCGCCGTCGTTTGAGAGCGTGCCGTACACGTAATCGAGGTCGATGTAAGAGCCCGTATGCAGCAGCGCGCCGAGCCCCATGTAGGCGGGGCGCTGCGGATAGCTGGCGTAAAAACGGTAGTTCCTGCCGCGCTGCCCCGCGAGAAACGCGGCCATGTTCGCGCTGCCCGCCGAAACGCCGACGCATACGTCGAAGGCGATCCCTTCGTCCATGCAGCGGTCGAGTACGCCCGCGCCGTAGATACCGCGCAGGCCGCCGCCCACGTCTATGATCCCTGTCTTCATAAGTCCTCCGAATGAAAGATCCGTCTTCGCGGAAAGACGGATCGGATCTGTCACAGATTCAGCATTGAGCTCGCGACGCGGAAGTATACGACGAGCGAGACCGCGTCCACGATGGTGGTGATAAAGGGGCTCGCCATCACGGCGGGGTCGAAGCCGATCTTTTTCGCGAGCAGCGGCAGCGAGCAGCCGATGAGCTTCGCGCAGATGATGGTGGCGACGAGCGTGATCGCGACCACGAGCGCCACCGTCCAGGTCACGGCTTCGTTGTGCATGATCAGCCGGTCGACGAGCATTACCTTGCCGAAGGCGGCGATCCCAAGGCTCACACCGCACAGCAGCGCCACGCGCAGCTCCTTCCATACCACCTTGAAAAAGTCGCCGAATTCGACCTGCCCCAGCGAAAGGCCGCGGATC